>JBOGGT010000135.1:0-9725 GCA_050744225.1 Acidimicrobiales bacterium
GCACCGGGAGCAACCGACGTCGTTCGTCCCTACTCCCCAAAATGGAGCTATAATGGGACCAATCGGAGCCAACCGGCCCCGCTTGGATCGAAGCGCGCGAGCCTCCACCAAACCCAGGGCACTTCACGGTATTGAGTAGGGCAACCGCCCGGGCGGCTGCATAGGGCAGGGACCTGACCAGCGGGTTCGTCGGGTTTGAGGCCCGAAGTCGCCCGATGGTCGTGAACCCCCGCCACTGTTGAATCGCTGGTCGGCGCGTCTCGTGCATAGGGCACAGGCGCCTGACCAGCGATTTCGCGTTCGGGGCGAGGTCGGAGATCGGGGTTTCTCGGGGCTTTTTCTCGGGACCTACTCAACCTTGCCCTATGCAGCTCCATGCGGGTGGGCGCCGCGCACGCGGCCGCTGACCAGCGGCTTCGCGATGTAGGTTGCAGTCGATGCAGCGTTGCATAGGGCATGCCCTGTGCTGCCCTATGCAGGTGCACTACTCAGCCCTTCGCCGCCGAGTGCCAAGAGATCTCGGCAAATGTCGGGCGACAGTCGTCGTTGCAGATCGTGATTCTGCGCCCGCGATGACCTTTCTGTGGACAACCGTGACCGAGCGCCGAGCGCCGTTTTGGCGTTGGTGTCGGGGTCAGGGACTGGAGCCGGTGTCGTGCCCTTGTGCATCAGTGCCCGTCAACTGGTCGCGGAAGTTGGTCGGGAGGTCTTCCTCCCGACCTAGCCACGTATGGCCACGCTCCGGTATCACCGCTAACGCCGGCATTGTCCTGAGTAGGTCGATGAGGGGAGGCAGCGCCGTGGCGGGCAGCGTCGCCGCGAGTTGCACGCCGGCGTTGCCACAGCCACGTTCGCCGCAGCTGCACAGCGGGATCGTGGCAGTCCCAACGAGCAGGTCATCTGCAACGACGACGGCGATGCCGTCAGATCCATCGGGTTCGCCCTCCCAAGCTTCGACCCTGACGAGCGTCGGGTGAGCGTCTGACTCGACCAGGAGGTTGAGCCCCCGACGGATGCCGAGAAGTGCGGCATCACGGTCCGCCTGCTTGCCGTGGGGCGGAGAAGCGTGAACCCACGACGCTCGGACAGACCACGCCCCGACCATCAGCCGCGAGCGCTCCTTGTCAAACTTGGCGTTGACCACCACGCCGTAATCTTGCCCTGGCGGAGCCGCGATCGTCTCATCTGTACAGCTCGCGGGCCAGCTGCGTGGGCCCCGCACCGGCCCGATCGACGGCTCTCTCCCGCTTTCTGACGTCCGACGTCGATGCCATGCTCGATACCGCTCCGAACGTGCGAACCGATCGTCCACTGCCAACCTCGACATCCCACAGCACCATCGAGGAGTCGGCGCGAGTCCGCCGGATGGAAGCCTTCTGGTAGCCGCGCAAGCCGCCCTCGTCCGGGTGCTGGGTGAATAGCTCACACCCCAGCACCTCTTCCAGGGACCCGAAAACGGCGTCCGAGCACGCGGCGCGAAGTGCACCACCACGTCTTCAACCGACGACTGGTATCTCCTATCGCAGCATTTGTCCCCTTCAGATGACAAGTCTTTAGGTAGCCTGTTGGGGCGCCGTCTTTTCAGAATGACCTAGCCAACGGGCCGGTGTTCGAATCGGCTTGCCGTCATCGCCTCGCCGTCGCTACTGCTATGGAGTACCCGCCTCCAGTTGCCAACGCGGGGGCGCCGTCTCCAGGCAGGAGTTGGTGGCCCACGGGAATCTGGTAGGGTTCCCAAACAGCTTCGGTTTTGACGCCGCGGCGGGTCGCAATTCGGATCTGTTCCACCATGGGGGTGGGGTCGTTGTAGAGGGAGTCGAGGTGCTATGGCCAGAGCGGGCCTGGGATCGGTGTCGGCGGGAGTGTTGGCTGTCTGTCTGATTGGACTTGGCGCGCCAACGGTGGCTTCTGCGTCGTCCGCGGCGTCCGCCCGCCCTGTAGCCGTCGTCGCCCACACCGCCCTCGGGAGTGTGTCGACCATAGCCAAGACGCTGCCGACGAAAGCCGTGATGGCCGCCTCGAATCCGAAGTCTTCGCTGGCGCCGCCGTCCGCGTTCGCCCTGGCGACACCTACGCCCTTGTTGTCCGGCCGCCGCTCGACCTCCTACTCAGCACCGGGCGCGCTCGATCCAGCATCTCAGGTGGCAGGGCTCCCCAAGACCGGACTGCTCGGCTCCTCGCCACAACCAAGCGCTGACCCCTCCGGTCCCGTATCCGCCCTGATCGCGTCGGCCCCGCGTGGCGCCGCAGCAACTCCCGCATCCTCGGGCTACACCGCCTTCTCGCACTGGGTCACTGGCACCAGCGGTTCGACAACTGTCCAGCTATACGCCAATAGGACCTTCTACCAGGCCTCCGGTGGCTCATGGCATCCGATCGACCTGTCCTTGGTGCCGGCCACGGGAGGCGGCTGGCTCACCGCAAGCGCGGATCCGGGTTCTGCGCGCATTGCGGACAGCTCCGCTGGCGGCCTGGTCGATGTGCCAAGTTCGGCTGGGACTATCACCCTCTCGCACCCAGGTGCAGCCAACGTGAGTGCGGCCGTCGGCTCTGCGCCCCCCACTGGCGCGCTCCACTCGTTGGCTTCCTCAGGCGTGGCCGGGCTAGCCAGCTTGGGCCTGCCAGCGTCGTCGGTGGCTACTTACTCTGGCGCGCTCGCCTCGGGCCCGGTCTCCGAAGCCTTGACCGTCGACGGCTTCGAGGAGTCGGTGAGCCTTTCAACCGCCACCGCCTCTCCCAGCTACACCGAGTCCCTTTCCCTGCCGTCCGGTGACAGCGCCACCCAGGACGGCCCCGGAGCCATCGCCCTAGACGGTCCGGGTGGCACTGCCGTCGCCACCTACGGCGCAGGTCTGGCCACCGACGCCTCCGGTGCCGAGCAGTCCCTCGACGTCACCTTGTTGGGCGATTCAGGCGGGGTGGCCTCGATTCGGGTCAGCGTCGCCTCGTCATGGCTAACCAACCCGGCTCGCGTCTTCCCTGTGAGCCTGGACCCGAGCTTCATCTCCGACGCTGCGGGCAGCGCCGGGACGTTCGATACCTACGTGAACTCCGACAACTGCTACGGCGCCTACGACGGCCAGGACCAGTTGCGGACCGGATTCCCAGTGACTGGGCAAAACGACACCTGTCCGGTGCACACGACGCTTCCCAACACCACCCGCACGATCCTGTACTTCCCGAGTGCATGCCCCACTGCCATCGTGTGCTCGTCCGGCTCCTACCACGTCGACGCCGGAGCAAAGCTGAGCCTGTACAACTACAAGGTCAACAACAACCCCGCTGCATCTACGACCCTGTACGGGTTGGCCTCTCTGCCGCCGGACACCCTGACTGACTGGGCGAACCAGCCGGCTCTCGCCAGTGTCACACCCTACTCGGTCACGAGCTTCGCCGAGGGCAATCAGTTCGTGTCGTGGAACGCTACTGCGCTGGTGCAGCGCTGGCTGGACCAGGCCGGCCCTACCTCGCCCAGTGATCTCAATAATGGCGCCGAGCTTCGAGCCGGAGCCACGGTGGGTACCGACGGTGATCCGTCCAACCCGGAGTACGCCACAACCGGCGGGCGCTACTACCGATCGGGTGCCTACGGAGCCGTCAACGGCACGATCTACGGCCCTACCCTGTCGTTCACCTACGAGGCCACTCCCGGCCAGCCCGGCGCTCCGAGCGCCAAATCAGCCAACTCCTCCGCACCGGTCACATGGACCGCGCCGGCGAACAACGGGGGATCGGCGATCACCGGATACACCATCGACGCCTATGACAACGCCACAGGTGCCTTGACCACTACCGCAACCGCTTGTGCCACATGCACCACTGCTACTGTCACGGGACTGAGCAACGGTACGAACTACGACGTAGTGATCTACGCGAACAACGCCCAGGGTGCCAGCTACGGCGCGCACGCCAATGCGGTCACCCCGCTCGGCGTGCCTAGTGCACCGACGAACGCAGTGGCAACCTCGGCCAACCAGAACGTCTCCGCCACCTGGTCGGCCCCCACATCCAATGGTGGTGGCCCGATCACTGGCTATGAGGCCCAGGCGTATACCTCGGGCGGATCCATTGCCTCGTCGATCCTGTCTTGCAATGCGACCTGTCGCTCGATTGCCTTCAACGGGGTAAACGACGCCACCAGCTACGAGGTGGTCATAGTCGCCATGAACGCTGCAGGCCTTTCAGCCCCGGTGATCAGCAACGTGGTGTCCACACCCCTGTTGCCGTTGGGTTCGCTGCTGGCGCCGACCACAGTGACTGCCATCGCGGAGAATGACTCGGCAAACGTGAGCTGGGTCGCCCCCACCACCGGGGGGCTGATCCTGCCGATCGTGTCCTACTCGATCGCGGCCTATCAAGCCTCCAACGGCGCTCTGATCTCTACCACCGCGGCGGGTAGCGCCACTTCGATCACGGTGATCGGTCTCACCAACGGGGTCGGTGTCTATTTCATCGTAACGGCCTCAACCCTGGGCCTGTTGGATGGAACTTCCACCGCTTCTAACACGGTCGTGCCGCTCGGGGCGCCGTTCGCGCCAGTAGACGTCACCGTGAGTCCAGGTGACACCCAAGCGAGCATCGACTGGGCCTCGCCACCGACACAAGCCAACGGGAGCCCCGGCGACAACGGTTCTCCGATCACCTCCTATACCGTTGTCTCAAGCGGGGGCCAGTCCATCACCACGGCTCCCACGGCCAGCTCTGCCACGATCACCGGCCTCACCAATGGCACTGCCTATGACTTCGCTGTCTATGCCACCAACGCATCTGGCCCGCCGGGCACGCTCTCGGCCCTGAGCGCCGTGGTCACTCCCGCAGGAGTGCCCTTCGCCCCCGTGCAAGTCCAAGCGGTGGCCAGCGATAGCTCAGCAGCCGTCGCCTGGCAGCCAGCACCCGAGCGAGCCGACGGTACTCCTGGCAACAACGGAGGTGCTCTCAGCTCCTACGTCGTGACGGCCAGTCCTGGAGGCGCGCAGGCCAGCGCGTCGGGCAGCACTGACTCGACAGACGTGACCGGGCTCACCAACGGGGCCTCCTACACCTTCACCGTGACTGCCTCCAACGCTGTCGGAACCAGTCCATCCTCGTCCGCCTCAGATGCCGTCGTTCCAGCCGGGCTACCGGGCGCGCCCGAGGACGTAACGGCCAGCGTCTCCGGCCCCACCTCCATTCGAGTGGACTGGGACCCCCCCTTGGCCAACGGCTCGGAGGTCATTGACTACCTTGTAACCGCATCGAACGGACAGAGCGTGGTCGTCGGAGCTGGCACCACATCGACAACCTTCAACGGTCTCGTCACCGGCCGTTCCTACACCTTCACAGTGGTTGCGGGTAACTCCGTCGGCCTCGGCCCTTCGGCCACCTCGAACCCAGCGACCCCCTCGGCACCGCCTAGCGCACCGACGAACGTCAGTGCTGTGCCTGGGACAAACGGGACCGCCTCAGTGAGCTGGAACGCACCGGCGAGCGACGGTGGGGGCGCCATCAGCTCATACACGGTGGTGGCCACCGACACCACCAACGCCTCGAACGGGAACCAGAGCGTCACGGTCAGCGGCTCGCCACCAGCCACCACCGCGACTGTCACGCACCTCATCGACGGGGACACCTATACCTTCATTGTGACGGCCGCCGACGGCGAGCTAATAGGGCCGGCCTCTGCCCCTTCGGCTCCCATCACCGAGGGAGTGCCTACATCGGCCACACTTGTGACCAACGTCGAAGCTCAAGCAGGTGACGCCAAGGCCCTCGTCACCTGGGTCGCCCCAACCGGCGCGGGGACCTCAGCCATCACCGGATACCAGGTCCTGCTCAGCCCCGCGTGCCCCTCCTGCAGGGGCACTACCGTGACTGGCAACCCTCCAGCGACCTACACCTTTGTATACGGTCTCACCAACGGAGTTGGCTACCAGATCACGGTGGTACCAGCAAACGCCAGCGGCCCCGGGACCCCCTCCGAACCGGCTGCTGTCATTCCCATCGGGTATCCAAATGACCAGCTAGTTGGATTGGGAGATTCTTACACTGCAGGCGAGGGGAATCCCCCATTCGACGCACCTGCGTCATCTACTGGTTGCGACCGGTCGATCTCCACCAACTACCCGCTTATTGCTGCACAGACACTTGGCCTGAGTGAGAACAACTTCGCATGCAGTGGCGCGGCGCCTGCTGAGATTACCACTAGGGCCCAAAATAGCGAAAACAACACACGCCAGATCGACTATCTGACCGGTAGCGAGGATAACATTGCCCTTACCACGGGTCCCGACGGATTGAATTGCCCGTATACCCACTGCGACTTTGCGTCAATCCTCACAGCTTGTGTGAATGTGATCGGCAATAGTAATCCAACCCCTTGCGAACAGACCTTCGACGTCGACAACGGCCCTCAAGTGACTGACGCGATCAACAACATTGGCCCCACCCTTGTTAGTGCGTACCTGGCGATTCATCAGGCATCACCCACGGCGGAGATCTACGTATTGGGGTATCCCACGCTTTTTTCCAACAATAATCCCGCGACCTGTCAGCAATACGAGGGAATCCGACCTAGCGATGTAGCGTGGCTGATAGAAAAGGAGGCACAACTGGACTTGGTTATAGAGCAGGCTGTTAGTTCTGCTTCAGCTCAGGCCCATGGACTGATCCACTTTGTGGATCTGTCTCAGGCTTTTGACGGACACGAACTATGCTCCGGGGGCACCGAGTGGTTCAATGGTAATCCCGTACTTCAGACAGTCGAAAGGCATCAGCAGTTTGTCTTTCACCCGAATGTTCAGGGACAAGCCCAAATGGCCTCATATCTGGCGGCCGTAATCAAGAGCACTATACCGCCCGCTTAGTGGCTTCCAAAGTCCGCGGGTCTTAGCAAACAGGTCGTTGAGAGGACGATGTTGAGCAGACCGAGGTCAAGTAGTCTTGGCATCGCGTTCCTGTGTCTACTCGCGTGTTCTGGCTGCACCCCTTCAGGCGTTGTGTCTACGAATCCGGATCCTCACAATGTGGAGTTTCACGCGCTGGAGAGCGATCCGGTATTCGCCATGCTGCCCTCAAGGTCAACCCTGGTTAAGCCGCTCGAAGCTGATCCGGCTCACATAATAAACCGCGGGTTTGGTGGCAAGCCGTGGGTCGCGCCGACTATAACCGAAGACTTCAGCAGCGAACTTGGCCCCGCCGAGGTGTTCGCTGCTATCAATGCTTCGGCCATGTCAGCTGGCTGGGTCTACATTGGCGTCCTGGGGTGGCAGAAGGATTACCCCGAGGGGTTTTCAGGGGAGCTCGGGCTAATGCTGACTTATAAGGGCCAGCCATATTTTCCGGACCCATCGCAATCGCAATCTCCGAGCAGCGGGAGCGACAATGGTGTCCCCGGCGCGGAGATGGTGACGACCGCGGAGTTGGAGGCTAGTGGGTCGCCCTTTCCACCAGAGCCAACGTCATGACGTACCAGGGACCGGGGGGCCATGCCCCTCTCTTCCGACTGATTGTCTCGACTGACGCGCCGCTATTGCACTCAGCGGCCGAGGAGACCGGTATCGACTTCCGGGGTCTGGCTTGACCCGGTCGTCGCCCCGTCCCCGGCCGCCGCGCTTTGATCCGGCCCCATGGCGATTCAATCCCACGGGACTCCACTTTATCAACGGTGGCGTCACCGGCGCCGATGGAATCTACACAGTCGGCTCATTGCCGGCCGGAACCGACAAGGTCGAGTTCACCCCTCCCGCTCGCGACTCGAGGGTCAGTGGCACAACGACAAGCCCAATCAGGCGTCGGCTGACCCCGGTCACGGTGACCGCGGGGAAGGACAACCAACGGGATTGACGCACACCTCGCTCAAGGCGGTGCCATCTCCGGAACCGTCACCGACCCTTCGGGGAAACCGGTGGGAGGTGAGTTCGTACAGGCGTTCGACGTGTCGGGCCACTCAGTCGGAATGACGCGCAGATCAGCGCAGATGGGACCTACACACTCGACGGGGTAGTGCCTGCAACCGTCAAGGTCGAGTTCTTCCCACCCCAGGGGTCTTGGTTGGCAAGCCAGTGGTACAAACGACAAGCCCAATCAGGCCTCGGCTGACTCGGTAACGGTCACCGTCGGCAAGACAACCCCCGGGATCGACGCCCAGCTGACGTAGCGCCGCGCCTGGATCTCACGCCACATTGCAATGGCCAGCAATGACCGTGATCCTGCGGCAAGGTGGGTCCTGAGCTGAGGCGCTCACCACTACGAGTAGCGGTGATTCGATTCTCGACGGCTGGCCGATTACTGGCTCCGACGTCGCGCGCGTCGAGCGGATGAGGAGGCAGCGTCAGCTCAGGCTGAGATAAGCGCCACGGAGTCTGGGGACACGTCGAGGTGAATCGTGATGCCGAGCTTGTTCGCTAGGCGGGCCAGAGTCGTCACCGTTGGCTCGTGGTCGCCAGCCTCCAAGCGGGCCACCGCGGGCTGGCGCAACCCCAGCTGCCGCGCGAGGGCGGTCTGGGTCAGCCCGTGGTCCAAGCGGTAGCGGATGACCAGGATCGCGAGCTGGTTTGCCACCGCCGTGCGTGCCAACTCGGCCGCAACGTCCGGATTGAGCGCGGCCTCGGCCACCAAAGTTTGTTCCGTCTTCGACTCCGACGGCCTCGTCATCGGGCGCGATCCTCGAATGCAGCCAGTCTGGCCTCGGCGCGACGGCCCGCAACTGCGAACCCGAGTGGATCCAGGTGGGCCTCCGGTCCCACTGCGGCCACTATGAACTCGTCTCCGACTTGGCGGTACAGCGCTCGGCATGGGCTTCTTCCGCCACGGGGTCGAAGCTCACGCAGCCGGTCAGCGCCTTGGACTGCGCTGCTGTGTGGATAGGGCAGGCTCGGGCCGAACGCGGCCAGCTTCGCCTCTGCGTTGATGAGTGCCGCCAACTCTCTCGACACCAGTGTTTCCCGTTCTGCTATGGCCTCGGCCAGGTAGCGGTAGCTCCAACCCGTGCTCACCATTATAACATACTTGACATATGGACTGCTGGCCGACGCTACCGACTTGCCCTCAGGCGGGACTCAACGAGGTCGAAACTGTGCCTGACGGCCGTTGGGATCAGGCCAGAAACTGGTAGCCGACACAGTCTCGTCGGCGGCAGAGCGCAAAAAAGGGGCGTCTGTGGCGAGGATCAAGCGGGCTCCGAAGCAACAGCGCCACTGCCAGCGCCTCGGCGCCCAGGAGGTTCAAGGGTCGTCGCACCCGCAGCGTGAACATGACCGGAACGACGGCCCGCGGGTGAAGCAGACCGACGTCCGACGGCAGATGCGCCAACGCTTCACGCACCTTCTCCACGGTGATCCGGTCCATCGAGGCCAGCCAACCGCAGAGCGCGCCTGAACCCAAGCAGCGGAACGCAGCACGCCAGAGTCGATAATGCCAGGAGAGTCCGTGAACACGCCACCGCTGCTCCGTTCGTCGGCGAGAGCGCTCGGACAATCGCCCGCCAGTACCCCAAGTAGTGGGGTTGCCCCGGTTGACGGACACGTTGGTTAGCCCGTCGGCGAGCGCCTACGGGATTGTAGCTGACGGTCGGCGAAGTGCTCAGGGGCGAGCAGGTCGAAGATCGCGACTGGTTCGTCGCAGTGGGGACAGGCTCCTCCAGGGCCGACCCGGCGACACCACGTATTACAGTCCGGACACCTCTGATCTCCCAGAAGAAGGACTTCGCACTCGGGGCATTGGTAGACGACGTCGGTCTTGGCTGGGTT
>JBOGGT010000136.1:0-15411 GCA_050744225.1 Acidimicrobiales bacterium
ACACCTCGGCTCATTCGACCACGTATGTGGCCACCTGGGTCAAAGGTGTGGGCAATGCCGGGCTGATTGCCTCCACCGCCCATGTCTTTAGGGCCGCCGAGGTCATCCTTTCCGTGCTGCAATCGCCCCCCACAATAGCTGTCACACCGCAAATACATAATGGGGCCATGAACCCCGAACCCGAGCTTGCACTCACATGAGTGATCACTCAGGCCCTCAGATACCCAATGGCTCACACCCTCAAATGCCCAACGGCTCGACTAAGTGGGACGCCAACCCCGTCGCCCAGTTCGAGGACGACCACCAAGAGGGGGAGAACCTGCCCCCCGAGGCCCTGCTGCCGTTCTGGGCCACCTGGGCCGACACCCCGGCGTGCTATGAGGACGACATGGCCGACCTGGTGGCCTTCGTCGGCCACTTCGTCGCCCGCTACGGCCTGGATGGGCTCGTGCCAGCCTGTTGGCAGGCGCACCCCGCCATGGCCGAGGAGCTGGCCGCGACCTGGCGTGCCTGGCTGGTCTATGCAGCCGAGCCCAAGGCCTCCGCCGCCCTGTTGGACTGGCACGAGCGCATCGGTGCACAACGCTCCCGCCTCGCCAGTACCGACGGCGCACGATGCGCGGGGACCGGGCGCCACGTGCCGATCCGAGCGCCCACCTGGTCCGACAGTGCGTGTTATCTCTACGACGCCGAGTTGGAGTTCGTCGCTGGCACCGCGGCCATCAACTACCGCCCCCACCAAGCGGGGGATAACAAGACACAGTGCTATGGCACTGAACATCCTGGAGTATCGGGCATTTGACAGCCGGGCTAGAGTTACAGGTAACCCTTGGATGTCGCCAATCAACTGGCAACACGTCGACATAAAGGAGAAGGGGAATGAATCACTCGAAACTAGGACATAGGGTACGAATAGTAACAACAGCTGCGCTGGTTGCGGCAGGAGGGCTGGGCCTGGCGGCCTGCTCCAAGGCCCCGCCGCGCAGCGCGTCGCCACCTACCGCGTCCCCGCCGACCAGTGCCGCGTCACCGACTTCCACGGCTAACTCCGGTGGGGGTAGCTTCACCCTGGTCCCCAACCAGGCCGCCCTGATCGCCCAAGCCGTGGCCGAGCTGAAGGCAGACGAGACGGCCAACGCGAACATCTGGTCGGCCGCGCCGCCCAGCCTGGTACGGGCAACCATCGCCAACCGGCTGTTCGCTTCTGAGGAGAGCGGCCAAGCGCTCATCAACACGATGGCCGCATACGCCGGCGCGGCTGCGTCACACGAGACCTTCGTCGGCTCCAATCACGCAGTGTGGGTGACCGTGATACCCGGCAGCTTCGAGCTGGTGGGCAACACCCCTGAGGTGTACGTGGCTGCATGCGACGCCTCGGCCCAGATCATCCTCAATGCCCAAGGAGCACCCCTACCGGGCCTGGCTGGCCGCAAGGCGGACACAAGCGGGCTCCACCTCATGGAGTACTCCGGCACCTGGAAGAACGATAAGACGCTGGAGGGACCAGATTATTCCTACAGCACCGCTGTGAGTTCCTGCCCAGGTTGGTTCGGGCAAGCCCAGCAAGACGTGGTGGAGGGCAAGCTATGAAGCGGCTCGGCATTGCCACATTGATAACGCTTGGCGTGATCTTGATGGCAAGCACCTCCGCATGGTCGGCGACTCCTCAGACTGGAGGCTCTGCCAACGCCGGCCCCAGCGGTCTCACCTCCCAGGTCTCCCAGTCCAGCCAATCAGGGGGCACGACACCAACCACCGCTGCCGGTGGAGGGAGTGGTAGCGGGCCGACGTGTTCTTACTCTGCCAGCTCTCCTACAGGGGGTGGCACCACAGCCTACGACGAGACTTGCGGGTCTTGTGGCTACGCGATTCTCAACGCCCCGCCCAACGTGCCCACCGGTCCCACCTCCCTGGTGGGAACCGTGATGTCTAAGTACCCCAACAGCGGCTACACCCCCGGAACAGCCGGCTACTTCGTGGCCGGGCCGTGTGTGAACGGCGGCGTGACCTTCCACGCCGTGGGCACCGGCCCAGCAGCAAGCGCGGCCCCCGCCCCGGTGCAGGTGGCCGCCATCGCAATCGCACAAGCACCCTGGCCCAAGGTCGTGATTGATCAAGGACCCCAGCCACCCGCCACGGTGGTGGTCAACATCCCCGAGTGGATGTGGATCACCTCCGGCTGGTCGGTAGTCCACGCCACCGCCACCATTGGCGGGCTGTCTGAGACGATCACCGCGGTGCCACGCCAGGTTCGCTACACCACCGAGTACACGGCAACCACCTCGTCGCCCGCACCGCCGAACTACGTCAATCTGACCCTGACCCCGGCCAGCTTCACCTGCGACAACGCGGGGGTCCCCTACGTGGTGCCCCCGCCGGACGACACACTCCAACAGATCATCTCCAGGGTGCCCCCCTGTGGCTACACCTGGCACTGGTCCTCCGAGCTGCCCGAAGGACATGCCTTCCCCCTCTCGGCCCAGGTGTGCTACTCGGTCACCTATTCGGGCGCTTCGGCCGGGACCCTCGGCACCCACTGCGGCCCGGCCACAATGCTGCATGAAGCCGTAGAACAAATCGTCCCCGAACTCGGCCCACCCCCCACCTGATTGGAGCGCCAGCCAAATGGCCACCACCCCCCTCAAGTTGAGCCCCCCACTCGACTCCGGTAACCGTTCGCCCAATGGCGCCCGGCCCGCTCCTGAGCCGGCTCCCGGTGCCACTGCGCCGTCGCGCCGGCGCCTGGTCCCCGTGCTTGCGGGTGTGGTGATCGCCGGGCTGACCATCGCCACCGCCGCAGCGCTTGCGCCCAAGTCGGTCCCGATGCGCCAAGTGCTCGTCGCTGCGGCGCCCCTGGCACCGGGGACCGCTCTGACCTCGGCCGACTGGCGGGTGGTGGTCGTCCCAGCCGCGGACCACATCGACGCCATGGGAGCCGCCAACGCGCATTCCCTGGTGGGCAAGACCGCCTCTGTGTCGTGGAGCCCAGGCACGCCGATCAGTGCCACCATGGTGGGAGCAGTTGCGCCGAGCGACGTGATCGGGCTGTCGCTGCGCCCGGGCCAGGCCCCAGCCGGCCTGGTTCCCGGTGATCACGTGATCGTGGTTGCGATGAGCTCCAGCGCCACCACCACCACACCGGCGATGAGCGGTTACCTGCTGGGAGTGGTGGGCTCAGTGGCGCCCGACTCCTCCACGGGGGACACCCAGGCCAACGTGTCGGTGAGCACCACTCCCACCAAGCTCGCGGAGATGATCGCCGCCGCCTCGGCGGGTGATGTTGCGGTGGTGGCCGACAATGGATGAGGCCGCCCTGCGCGAGCAGATGCGCTCAGCCAACGGTGCTGCCCGGCACATCGCAGGTGTGCACGACGGCCTGGTCACCACCAAGGACACCGGGCTGGATGGCCTTGACGAGTTGGCCGCCAGCGGCCGGCTCACCGACATCTCTGCCTGGGACGACGGCGAATGCTGGGTACAGGGACCCCCGCTTGGGCCGGGCTGGCACCCCGGCCCGGCGCTGTTCTCCTCGCGCACCGAGCTGATAGAAGCAGCCGGTGAGCTGGCAGCCCGAGCCGGCTATCCCGGAGACCTCCAAGCTGCTCCTCGCTCGGTGTGGGCCGATGCCACCGGGCTGCGCACTTGGATCGAGCTGAGCGGGCTAAGGGCCAACCTCACCTTGAGGGTACCCTACCTGCGGGCGTTCTCACGAACCGAGCTGGTCTCATCGGGGATGATGAGCGCCGAAGTGGCGAGCTTCGTCTGGGACGCGTTCGCGCAGCACCTCACCCTGTTGATCGCCGGGCCGGGAGACGCCGGCAAGACCACGGTGATCCGAGCCCTGATCGAATCCCTGGACCCCTCCGAGCGGACCTTGACAATGGAGGAACTCCCCGAGTTGCACGTATCTAGGCGAAACGTGGTCGCACTCGCCGGGCGTCCCGCCAATGCCGAAGGCGTGGGCGCACACCGGCTTCGCGAGCTGGTCGACCACGCCCTTTATGGCTCGGCGGACCGCTTGGTGGTAGGCGAGCTGCGCGGGCCCGAGGCCGACTCGTTCCTGCGGGCGCTGTCCTCGGGGCACAAGGGGGGCCTGGGGGCCATCCACGCCGGCACCGCTCGCCAGGCCGCTACAGAGCTGGTCCGCTATGCCACCGAGGGCATGGGCCCCGACAGCGCCGAGGCTGCGGCGGGGAGGGTGCGAGCGGGCATTGACCTGATCGTGGTGTTGGCCGACAAATCCGCCCGAGGGGTGATCGAGATTGCCGAGGTATCCACCGGGGACCCCCTGGATCGCTCCGAGGTCCCCTTGGGCACGCTGTGGGAGCGGGGGCACTGGCTTGTCGATCCCGCCGAGTGGTGGGCGCAGCGATGAGCGTTGCCATCTTCGCCGGCATCTGCGCCGGGCTGGTCGCTGGGGTGGGCACCTGGGCGGTGATGCGCATCCAGAGCGCCCATTGGGTGCCCGGTCGCTGGGCCAAGCTCGGCCTGATCGCCATCGCCGGCGGCGTGGTGGTGGGCCTGGCCTCGGGCTGGGTGGCGCTCGGGGCGGTCACCGCCCTCACCCTGGCACTGTGTTTGCCCGAGCTGTCAGCCGCTCGCGCTGCAGCTCGGCGTCCCGCCACCCTCGAAGCCCTGGCCACCTGGGTCGAATCCATCCGCTCTGAGCTCTCAGCATCTTCCAACTGGCGTTCCTCGCTGGCAAGAGCGAATGTGCCAGCCGCCCTGCGCCCGATTGCCGCCAAGAAGATGGGCCTGGAGGCGGCTCTGGCGCTCACGCAAGCCGTGGGCGGCACCGAGGCAACTCTGGTGGCTGCTGCTCTTCGCCTGGCGGCGAGCGCGTCGGTGGCTCGGGCCAGCGACGTGTTGGGCGATGCAGCCACCGCCATGAGACGCCGGGCGACAGCCGGCCGTGCGGTGGCGGCCACCCGGCGCACCTCACAGGTCGCCGCGCTCGGAGCCACCGGGGTTGCCCTGGCCGGCCTGGTCTTCGCCGCCCGAGCCGTGCTGCCCGAGGTGGGCGCACACGTCTATGCCGGCGCAGGGGGCCAGCTGATACTGGGCCTGTTGTGCTTACCCCTGATGGGCGGCCTGGTCATCCTGTCACGCTCGGCGAGGCCGCTATGAGCGTGGTTGCGATGGGCGTCGCCACCGGCACGGTGGCCGGGCTCGGCACCTGGGCCGTGCAGCGCTCCGCGGGGACACTCGGGCGACTCGAGGCCCGCGCAGCGGCCGACCCCAAGCTGGCCCGAGACGCCGCCGCCTTGGACCGCCGCCCGGCATCGCTTCTCATCCCCCAGCTGGGCGTACTGGGCACAACTGTCATCGCCACCCTCATCGTCTGGGCAATCGCCGGGGGGACGGCGCTGATCCTGGCCTGTGCAGGGTGCCTGGTTGCCGTGGCACTGGGACGACAGCGTGTCAAAGCGGCAGGCGCTGCTCGGGCGGTCCTCGCCGAAGCGGCCGTTTGCACCGCTGAGTGCATGGCCCTGTTGCTCGCCGGGGGCGCGAGCCTGGCCGCAGCCGCACGCGAGGCCGCAGCGTCGCTTCCCGCTCGCCTGCAGAGCCCAACCCGTCCCTGGGAGCGCTGGATCGCCGTCGGAGAAGCCGCCGGAGCTGGCGAGCTCGCCGCCCTGGGCGAGCTGTGCGCCGAGGCTGCGGCAGGGGCCCGCTCGTTGGACATGTTGGTCCACTGGGCCCGGGCCACCTGCGAGGCGCGCCTCGGCGATTCCCTGACCCGAGCACAAGGCGCCTCGGTAGCCCTGGTGGCGCCGCTGATCCTCGTGGCGCTGTCCTGGCTCGGAATCTTGTTATACGGCCTGGTCTCCACCCTGCATCACCTCGGCTGACCACCTGACCCAACTCCCAGCAACCATTGCCCAATAACCACCGAGCTACAAGAGCAATACCAACAAGAGCAATACCAACAAGAGCAATACTCGAACACACAAAGGGGAATCCCAGTCATGAACACCTTCGAATACATCCTCCTGGCCCTGGCAGTTATCGCCGGCGCCACCTACGCCGCAACCGCGCTGAGCACCACCGTGCACAACGCGGTGACGAGCTTCATCTCCTCGACAACCTCAGCGCTGAGCGTCGTCGGGCCGAACCTGCACATGATCCATTCCCTCGGGGCGATCATCTAGCCGTGCAGACCCTCGAAGACATGCTGCTGGCGCCGTTGGTCTTTGTGGTCCTGGCTGCCCTGGCGGTGCTCATCTGGTTCTTCGCCGCCCAGGGCGAGGCCACGCTTGCCTCCCAGATGGCGACCCAGGACGCCACCACGGGCCAATCGCTCGGCTCGGCCCAGGCCATCGTGGGCCCCTCCTACGCCATCGCCCTGCGCCCCGACGCCGGGGGACAAACAGCCAGCGTCACCGGCCCGAGCCTCGGTGTCGGGGCACTGGCCATCCACGTCGACGCCTCGGCCTGGTCGCCAACCCAGAGCCCGGCTGTGCCATGAACGCCATCGTGTTCGTGGTGATGGCGCCATTCGTGCTGGCCTTTGTGGCCCTGGCGGTGGCCTTCGGGAGCCTCGGCGCGGCAGACCAGGCTACGCTCGCCGCAGCGGGCGAAGCCGTCCAGGCAGCGGCCTTCCAACTCACCCAGCCCGCCGCTGCGGCCGCGGCGACCCGCGCCGCCACCATCACTGCGGCGCACAACTGTGTGGCCACCACTGCGGACCTGTCCGGGGACTTCTCACCCGGTCAGGTGATAACTGTGGCGGTCACCTGTCGGATGCACCCGTTGCCGCTGGTCCCCCAAGTGGTCCTGCACGCCACCGAGTCAGGGGTAGTGGCGGCTAACCAGGATGTGGAGGCTCCATGATCGGGATTGTGATGCTGGTGACAGCCATGTTCGCTGTGGCGGGCATAGCCGCGATTAGGACCATTTCCGAGGTTTCCACCGCCAAGGACCACTGCTTCCAGCTAGCCGCGGGGGCTTCGCGCTCGGGAGCCCAAATGCTGAGCGTGGAGAACGCCTCCGGAGCCTCCCAAGTGATGGGCGACTCCGACGCTTACGCCGCCGCTATGCGTTGGCTGGCGGTGAATGCCACCACGGGGGCTATCGCCACCTCGCCCGACACGGTGAGCGTCTCGGTGTCTGAGCTAATCCGGACTCCGTTTGGCTCTTACACCGTGCACGCAGCCGCCAGCGCCGATTCGAATCCGGTGGCCTCATGAGCCGGCGCGAACGAATCGCAGCTGGAGCCGTGTTGGCCGCAGCGATTGGCGCACTGATCCTAGCCCAGGTGATATCACCGGCTTGGGTGCCCAGTGCAGCTTCCCTGCGCCTGGCCCGCTACGCCCATTACATGTCCGCCCAGCTCTGGGCGGTGATAGTTGCTGGGATCGCCCGTGTTGTCGGCCTGGTGGTGCTGGTGGGAGAGCTTCGCACCGCTTGGGTCAGCCGGCACAGCGGCACCCGTCATGGGCACAAGGCGCATCCCGCCCTGGCGGGCCTGGCCTTGGCCCTCTCGGCGGTGAGCTTTGCCGGAGCCCGCACCGCTGGCTCGGGTACGCCACGCAGCGTCCCTGTTGCCTACGAGCTGGCGCTTGCCAAGGCCCCGGCCTCCAAGCCCACCAGCCCGAACACCCCCAACCCGGCGACCTACACTGTGGCTCCCGGTGACGACCTGTTCGCCATCGCCGGCAAGTTGTGGAACAATCCCGAGGCCTGGCCCCAGCTGTGGGTCGCCAACAGAGGCAACCCAGCCCCCGGCGGGCAGACCTTCACCGACCCAGCCATGATCTGGCCCGGCCAGGTCCTGGCAATCCCAACCAACCATACCGGCCCGCTCCCGGCGGATTGGACCCAGGTGCCCTGGTCTGGCCCACCCGCATCGGGTTCAAGCGCCCCAGCCAACCCCCAAGCCGCTCCTGAGTCGCCTTCCAGCGTCGTAGCGCCATCCACCAAGGCCTCCGCTCACACCGCCGACCCGGCACCGGCCTCCAAGTTAGCCAAGCCCGCCACAACTGCACCCGCAAATGGATCGGCTCGCAAGGTTCCTCGCGCCTGGTCAGCTCCGGGGGCGAGCAAAGCCCCCACGGCGGCCACCTCCTCCCCTCACCACAAGGGTGGGGGGGACCGCCTGATCGCCCTGCCCGTGGCGGTGGGCGTGGGAGCCTTGGCGCTCGGGTTGCGCCGCCAGGCTCGCATCGCCCGCCAGCGTCGCCAGGCCAAAGACGTTCCGCCCCGGATCAAGCCCGGCGCCGCAGCACGGCTGCGCCAGATGGACACCCGAGCCAAGATCGCCGGGGCGACCATCACACAGGTCCGAGCGGTGCTGTGCGAGTGCGAGCGCCAAGCCGCCCGCATGGCCGAACACGTGGCCCCGCCCCAGCTCGTGGGCCTGATCACCGGGGGCGATGAGGTGGAGGTAGTCTTTGCCGCCCCGACTCCGGTCCCGCCCGTGGCCCCCGCGCGGACCCTGGCGCCCAACCGCTGGGCCATCGACCCCAAAGCCATCGCCGAGCCGGCCTCTGACGCCCCCGCCCTGGCGGTGGTGCCCCTCGGTGTCGCTGCTGGGCGCCTGGTCTGGGCCGACCTGGTGGGCATCGGGCCACGCGTAAGGCTGGTAGGAAGCGGCGCCAAGGACCTCGCCTGTGCTTGGGCGGCTGCGATCCCGTCCGGGGTGGGGGCACACTATGTGAGCGTTCGGGTGACAGACGACGCGATAGGCGCTTATCCCGGACTAAAGGCCCCCGCCAACGACATCGAGGCACAACGCATGCGGGGCCAGGACTACCGTTACCAGCTGGCTCATGGGGATGAAACCCTCATCTCCCGCCAGGCCCAGGGCTCAGAGAGCACCCCCTGGTGGGCAGCGGGAAGCCCGACAAAACTCCTCGTGTGCGCCAGCGCCCCTGATGAGTTGGGGCCGGGCGAGGTCGCGGTCATCGTGGGCGGCGAGCCGGGCGAGGCTGAGACAGTGATCGACACATCGGCACCCAGCCTTGACCTGGAGGCCTTCGGGCTGGGGACGCTTGCTCTGGTGCTGCCCGAGGCTGGCGATGTCGAGGCCCTCGACGAGGAGCTGGCTCGCCTTCGCGGCCCCGGAGAGCCCCTGCGTCCACTCATCAGGCCCAGTGCCACCCTTCACCGGCTCCCCCCTGCCCAACCCGAGGTCCCTGAGCACTTGGCGTCGGATGATCTCGTGCCGGGCCAAGTCGCCCAAGTGGTAACCGCTGGCGAGGACCAGGCCGGCGAGGCTGGCGAGTGCCTGGCCGGCGAGGCTGGCGAGGACCAGGCCTGCGAGGACGCTGAGCTTGGCCCCGGCGCTGAGCCCGCAAGTCTCACCACCCTCGAACAACGAAACGACGCCCCGGCAGTGCGGCTCTTGGGGATCGTGGAAGGCCTGGAAGGCCTGCGAGGCAAGGACTACAAGGTAGCGGTGTATCTCGGGCTGCACCGGGGCGAGGTGCGCCGGGAGCGCTGGTGCGCCGATCTGGGTGTCGAGACGGGCAGGCCGGCCAGCCAAGTGCTCTCACGCATCCGAAGCGTCCTCGGACACGACTTCATCAACTCCCGCGATGAGGTCTCCAGCTATTGCAAGGTCACCTACGACGCCTTAGGGGTGCCAACCGACTTGGACCGATTCGACGAACTGGCCGAGGCCGGGGATTACGTCGGCGCCTTCTGCCTGGTGAGGGGTCCGGTTTGCTGTGGCGAGGCGTGGCTGGATGAGCTTTTGGAGTCCAGGCTGCTGGAGGTGGCCAACGCCCGTGTGGGCGAGGCGGGACATCGTGCAGCGGCAGCCCTGGTGGACCCAAACGAACGCATGAGGATTCGCACGTTCGTGGAGTTGGGCTTCCCCAACGAGTGCGACCTCATGGCGCTGTTGAGACCGAAGGCGGATAGTGAGCTCGGCGTCGACAAGGACTTCGACACAGGGTGGGAACTAAACGACGACACTGCGCACTACCGCTATCAGACCACGGGCGAGCAGGGTCCCGATGATGACTGAGGGCTTTGTGGCCACCCGCAACGAGTGGCTGAGCACCCAAGCCGCCGCCGCTAGTCTCGGGATCAAGTCCACGACCTTGTACCGCCTAATCGACGAGGGCAAGATCACCGCCTACAAGATCGGCAAGCTGATCCGCCTGCGCCCGACCGACATCCAGGCCTTCTTGGAGTCCGCACGGATACCTCCCGGATCGATTGGCCACATGTACGAACAGTGGCACCCAAGGGACGCGGGCCGGGCCAACTCGAATGCCAAAGCTGGAGCGGATCAACGCCGCGATGACGCCTGAGCTGCCTCGACGAACGCCGGAGCGTACGGGTTGGTGGACTTGAGCTTGGCCATCAGGCAACCCCTAGGGCCGCTAGGCGTTCGTAGAGCGCCCGATAGGCAATGGATGGGGGAGACAGCGCAGGGAGCGGGGCCTGGTCAGCCTGTGCCCACTCGACAGCGGGTGCTCGACGCTCAACAGTGCGCAGCGCCGCCAGTCCATGGGCATGCAGGGCCCGACGGCCATCACGGCGTGTTGGCACGATCAGGTCCGGATCGACCATGCGTGCCAGCTGGGCCAGTCCTCGCATGTCACCGGGGCCGAGCCCGGACACCGCCAGCACTACCTCGGCGGCTTCGAGCGCGGCCACCAACTGGGGTGCCGCCCCTGGCGGCGTGTCGATGACTACAAACTCATGTGAGGCACACATCACCGACAGCTCCTCGGCACTTCGGATACTCGGACTTGCCTTAGACAGGCCTGGCGCCCACTCTGCCGCGGTGCCCTGTGGGTCCAGGTCCACCAGCAGGACATCGCGCCCGCGTGCCGCTGCCTCGAACGCCAGGCACACCGCCGTCGTGGTCTTGCCCGATCCCCCTTTGGTGCCAGCGACAGTGATGATCATATGATCGCCTCCTCGTCTACTCACTTATGTAGGTGAGTAAACAACCCAAAGGATCCAATCGTGGTGGTCGCGAGGGCACAAGACAACCGGGACCCCCCCGCCCACTGAACGAAAACAGACGACAGGGACGCGCCCCGTCCCACTGTGGTCCCAAAGACCCGTCCCACTGTGGTCCCAATTGCAGGGGTTATGATCGGTGCCTAAAGGTCACAATCGGTCTCTGCGCCTCCGCCTTGCTGAGACAACACTCCTGGTAGAGGCCATGTTTTCCCTGGTGCCCCCGGCAGGATTCGAACCTGCGCCACAGGCTTTGGAGACCGGTGCTCTACCAGTTGAGCTACTGCCCTTCGGGGGCACGACGACCAGGATAGCAGTAGCGGGAATACCTCCGAGCCTCGGGGGTGTTCGTTGACCCCCGACACCGCGCCAGAATATACTCCAGATATGACTGATATGACTACTATCAAGGTTTCCTTGCAGACACGCGACCGGCTCAAGAGGCTTGCCAAGCAAGATCGTCTCACGCTGGACGCCGAGCTGGCCCAGACTCTCGACCGCGTGGAGGAGACCCGGTTTTGGGAGGGCGTCCGGGAGGACTATGTGCGCTTGCAGGACAACCCTCAGGAATGGGGCGATTATGTCCTCGAACTGGTCGAATGGGATCACACCGCAGGTGACGGGCTGGGTCACGAGTGAGTGAGCCGCTGCGGCCCGGCGACGTCTGGCTTGCTGACCTGAATCCTGTCATCGGCTCGGAACAGGCCGGCCGCCGGCCGGTGGTCATAGCCTCTGGGCCGCTGCACCTGGCCCTGCCCCATGCCGTCGTGTTCGTGGTACCGGTCACAAGCCAGGACCGCGGACTGCGTCATCAGATTCCCATCACCTCCCAATCCTCCGGTCTGAGTCAGCTCCCCTCCTACACCCGGCCCGAAGACGCGCGGGCGGTGGCACACCAGCGGCTCGATCACCGTCTCGGGGCAGTCACCCCGGATGAGCTGGCGGCCGTCCGACACATCCTGCGCGCTTTCCTGGACTTGTGAGCTATAGTATCGTAGCCCATCGCTTAGGACCACGTTACGGCACCGGCTCGCTCAGACCGGGCCTCAGCTGGCGAGGGGCAGCTTGGCGTGGCTGGCGGCGCGGCCCCGGCTGGCGAGGACCACCGCCGCACCGGCCACACCGGCAGCGCCGGCCGCTGTGGCCAGAGCGGCAAGGTAGGCCAAGCGGCGCCCCGCCAAGGCGGATCGTATAGCTCCGCGCTCTGCGGCCTCTCCCACCTGCGCCACGACCTCGCTGAGCAGCCCGGGTGGAGGCTCCACCACCACCAAGCGGAGCTGGTGCAGGGCGCGCAGCAGGCGCCGGTACTGGGCCATCTCGGCCTGGCAACCCAGGCAGTGCTCGACATGGTCGATCACCTCCGGGTGTGCCTCGATATCGCCGTCGAGTATCCCCGCCAGCTGGTCACTGACCTCGTCGCAGCGCACCAGAGGCATGACGGCCGACCTCTGCCCGCCGGACCCACCCTTGGCGCGCGCACTCAAAGCCCTGCTACCGGCTGAGGTCAGCCCGCCCCGAACCAACCGCAGCTCGGCTACCCGATCAGACCGCACGTTCCCCCCCCTCCTCCTCGTTAGTCTCCTCGTTGGTAGGGCACAACTTCTCCCGCAGCTTGCGTCGAGCTCGGTGGAGGCGCACCTTGGCGGCGGTCTCGCTGATCCCCAGCTCGGCCGCGATCGCCTCATGCGGGAGGTCGTAGATGTCCCGCAGGACGACCACCACCCTCAGGCGGTCAGGAAGCGAGGCCAGCGCGCCAGCAACCCGATCCCGCTCGAAGGAAACCCCCGCCATGGCTTCCGGGTCGCTTGTCAGGCGCTCGTCGGCCAGCGGCGAGTCATCCAGCAGCTCCTCGTGGCGCGATCGCCCCCGCTGGGTCAACTGAGTCGAGGCGCAGTTTGCCGTTATCCGGTAGAGCCACGTGGTGAACGCCGCGTCGCCCCTGAACCCCCCGAGCGAGCGATACGCCCGCAGGTAGGTGTCCTGGACGACATCGCAGGCGTCATCCTCGTTTCCCGTGAGCCGGTACGCCAGCGAATAGGTGTCGGCGTAGGTCGCGCGCACCAGCCGGTCGAAGGCCTCACGGTCCCCTGCCTTGGCCCTGCTCACGAGTTCGGCAACGCTGCTCGGCATCACCAGTTCAGACACCGGGCGCCTCCGTTGCGTTACCTGGCCCTCGCCCAGAGCACTTCGTGGCTTGGCCGGGATCACCGGGAATACCGGCTTGGCGGGCGAACTCAGCGGGTCTCCTTGTGCGTGGTGTGCTGGCGCTCCCACGGGCAGTACTTTTTCATCTCGATGCGCTCGCGGTCGTTCTGGCGGTTTTTCATCGTGATGTAGTTGCGCCGCTTGCAGACTTCGCAGGCCAGCGTCACCTTGATCCGCTTCTCGTTCTTGGATGCCATGGGCCTCCCTCGTCGATAGGAACTTACCTGGTAGCGGCGGTCGGACTCGAACCGACGACCCCACGATTATGAGCCGTGTGCTCTAACCAGCTGAGCTACGCCGCCTGGGTGGCAGGGTCCCTCTCGGTTCCCCGAGCCCCCTGTCGGAATCGAACCGACGACACCAGCCTTACCATGGCTGTGCTCTGCCGACTGAGCTAAGGGGGCGGCATCGCTGGCCGAAGATCGACCTGCTGGCCTATCCTAGCTCAGACGGGTTCCTTCTCAGGTCGGGTACGGGGCCTCCAGCCCGACGAACATAGGGAAATGACGAACGTTAGAGGTGGCGAGTTCCGCATTGAGCCCCAGGGCGGTCGCCGCCACCACCAGGTCGACCACACCAAGGCCAGGGTGGCTCTGGCGGTAGGCCCGACCCAACTCCCCCGCGTGCCGGCTGGTCGGCGGGAGGTAGGGCGCGACGCCGACGGCCTTGTCCAGGGCAGTCCGAAACCGCTCAAGCGGGTCATCCCCGACTTCTCGCCCAAGGTACTGCTCGATCGCCTCACGAATCATGGCCAACCTCGTCCCGCCGCCGACGCTCGCCGGCTCGTCGAGCCGAGCCGCCTGATCGGGGTCGAGATAAATCTGCGTGGGCTGCACGACGTGAAGAATTTACATCTTCCGGCCGTCGCCCTGCACTGGAAGCACGCCTTGCCGCCCTTACTGTCGTGCTAGTGCAAGTCAGGCTGGCATCCCCCGATGACGCCGCGGCAATCCTGGAAATATGGAACGCAGAAGTGCTCGACTCCACCTTCGTGTTCGAGCTGGTCCCGCGCACCCTGGCCGCACAGGAACGCTGGCTGGCCGAGCACTCCGGTCCGCATCCTGCCCTGGTCGCAGTCGAGGGCGGCCAGGTCACCGGCTTTGCCTGCCTTTCCGCCTACCGCAGCCGTCCGGCTTACTCCACGACCGTCGAGGACTCGGTCTATGTGGGCGCCGAGCACCGTGGCCAGGGTGTCGGACGGCTCCTCTTGGCCGAAGTGGTCCATCTCGCTGGGGCCCACGGATTCCACTCCATCATGGCCCGGATCGCCGGAAGCAACCAGGCGTCCGTGGCTCTGCACCGCTCCTGCGGATTCGAGCTGGTGGGAGTGGAACGCGAGGTCGGCAGGAAGTTCGGCCGGTGGCTGGACGTCGCCCTCATGCAACGCCTGCTCTGAGTCTCGTTGATCGAAGCGGGTCCGGGTCCGGGGACCACCGCGCTCCGTGCCCGGCCGCGCTCACCAGACCGGTCGTGCTCACCAGCCGGGCCGCGCTCACCAACCGGGGAGTGGTCCCTCGACCGCCCGCCAGCAGTACCAGGCGACCACGCTCCTCCAGGGCCGGTACCTGTCCCCAAGGGGTCCAAGCGCCTTGGCGGTGGGCGGCTCCTCCAGGCCCCAGGCAATCCCGTAACCCTTGCGCACCCCGTAGTCGCCCACCGGCCAGATGTCGAGACGCCCCAGCCGGAACATGCAGAACATCTGCGCGGTCCAAGGCCCGATCCCCTGCTGGGCGGTCAGGGCGGCCACCACCTCGTCGTCGGACAACCGCGCCACCTCGGCGAGATCGAGGTGACCCTCGGAGATCTGGCCTGCCAGAGCGAGGATGCTCGTGGCCTTGGCCCCGGAGAGCCCCAGCCCCCTGAGCCCGTCGTAGCCGATGGCCCCGACGGAAGCAGGGGTGACCGCCGGACCCGCCGCCAACTCGAGGCGCCCGTGGATGGCGGCTGCCGCCTTGCCCGCGAGCTGCTGGTGCAGTACCGAGCGCACAAGTGCGCCAAAGTGGCCGTCGGTGTCCACCTCGACCGCGGGGCCTGCAAGCGTCGGTGCCCCATGGGCTGCAATCAGGCCGGCCAGCACCTCGTCCGCTGCCCCCAGCTCCCGCACGGCCCTCGAAAGCTCGGGGGTGCTGTCCGGCTCGGGGGTGCTGTCCGGCTCGGGGGCGCTGCCCGGCTCGGGGGCGCTGGCCGGCGCGGGGGTGCTGTCCGGCTCGGGGGTGCTGTCCGGCTCGGGGGCGCTGCCCGGCTCGGGGGCGCTGCCCGGCGCGGGGGCGCTGCCCGGCTCGGGGG
>JBOGGT010000137.1:0-5597 GCA_050744225.1 Acidimicrobiales bacterium
CACCACGACCCACATCACGATAAGCAAAGCCACGACCACGACAGTCAACTCTCCTCGACCTACCTTCTCTCTCGAGGACCTTATCAAACGGCCCAGTCCGAGCGGTGGATGGTCGCGCAGACCCACGCATGACCAACTCCAGGCAACCGCAGTTGGACAAGGTCTAACACGTCCCGCCCAACCCCGCCAAATCCGCCCGAACCAGCCCAACCCCGCCGGTCCCGCCCAACCCCGCCAAATCCGCCCGGTCCCGCCCAACCCCGCCCAGTCCGGCCCGACCCGCCCGAACCAGCCCGATCCCGAACAGGCCCAGCGGTCCGTGGAGCCCTATAGGTCGAACGTGGCCCCGTGGTCCTCGCCCGGACGCCGCCAGGTCCCCGAGCGCCCCCCGGTCTTCTCCCACAGTGCCAGCTCGCCGATGACCATCGAGCGGTCGGTCGACTTGCACATGTCGTAGATGGTCAGCGCGGCCACGGCACAAGCGGTAAGGGCCTCCATCTCGACCCCGGTGCGGTCCACCGTCTCGGCCTGGGCCTCGACCCACACACAGTCGTCGCCGATGGTGAAGTTGATATAGACCGAGCCCAGCAGCAGCGGGTGGCACAACGGGATCAGCTCGGCGGTTCGCTTGGCCGCCTGTATCCCCGCCACCCGGGCCACGCCGAGGACATCGCCCTTGGTCACCGCGTTGCTCGCCACCAGGGCGGTGGTCTCGGCGGTCATACCCACCCTGCACCGGGCTAGGGCTCGCCGGTGGCTCGAGTCCTTGGGGGTGACGTCGACCATCCGGGCGCGCCCCAGGGGATCGAGGTGCGTGAGGCCGCGCTCCGACATCCGAAATAGCCTAGTCCTCCAGCTCCGGTGCTCAAGTGCGGAGCCTTAGCCGCCGATCTGGCTCATGCTGCGCGAGGGACGCACGAAGTTGACCTTGCCGATGCTGTGCCCGGCCCACTTGGTCCCGACCGCGGCCCGCACCGCCCCCGCCAGGTCGTCGTCGGAGCCCCCTGAGCGCATCACCGAGCGCAGGTCGTGCTCATCCACAGAAAAAAGACACGTCCGCAGCTGTCCCTCCGCGGTGACCCGGATCCGGTCGCAGTCACCGCAAAAAGGTCGGGTCACCGAGGGGATCACCCCGATCTCCCCCCGGCCGTCGCGGTAGCGGTAGCGAGCCGCGGGCTCGGAGCCACCCCCCACCGGCTCCAGCGGGTACACCGCGTCGATGGCCGCCACCGTCTCCTCCGCCGGCACCACCTGATCCAGGCTCCACCCCCCCGAAGCATCGAGGGGCATGTACTCGATGAAGCGCACCTGCACTCCCCGCTCGCGCCCGAAGCGGGCAAAGTCCACCGCCTCGTCGTCGTTCACCCCCCGGATCATCACCACGTTCAGCTTGATCGGGGAGAACCCGGCGCAGACTGCGGCGTCGATCCCGGCAAGGACCCGCTCCAGCCCGTCCCGCCGCGCCAGGGCCAAGAAGCGCTCGGGCCGGAGCGAGTCGCAGGATATGTTGATCCGCCCCAGCCCTGCGGCGCGCAAGTCGGCGGCCAGCAGGGGCAGGGTCACCCCGTTGGTGGTCAGCGCCAGGTCCACCGGCCGCCCGCTCGTCGGCACCACCAAACGGGACAGCATCCCCACCAGCACCGCCAGGTGCGCCCGCACGGTCGGCTCGCCCCCGGTCAGGCGCAGCCCGTCCACCCCGAAGCGCTCCACGCAGACCCGGGCCACCCGCACGATCTCCTCGAAGCTCAACAGCTCCTCCCGCGCCAGCCACACCATGCCCTCGGCCGGCATGCAGTAGGTGCAGCGGAAGTTGCACCGGTCGGTGATCGAGATCCGCAGGTCCCTGACCGTCCTGCCGAAGGGGTCGACGAGCGGGGCTAGGGGCACCCGACCATCTTAGCCGGGCCTTCAGGTGAAATTTGCCCCCGCTCGGGGCACCCGCCGTGCCCACCCACGACCCGCGCCTGACGGGGGCGGGCACGGGTGCTGGGCGGCACCGAGCACGATTTTACCAAAAGGGGCTCAGGCGAGCAGCCAGGTCCTCACCGTGCCGCCCGGCTCCACGCCGTGCCCGTCGGGGACCAGGGCCAGGGCGTTGGCCAGGGCCATGGCGAACAGATGGTGCGAGGCCTGGCCCCCGGTCGAGACCACGTGGTGGCGGCCGTCGGGAGCGACGCTGGCGCGGACCCGCACCAGGTGCAGCTTGCCGTCGGGGGAGCGGGGCAGGCCCTCGGGCGCGAGGGCGTCGACGGCGGGGCGGCCCAGGTTGGAGTGGCCCATCATTGCCCGCAGCGCCGGGCGGGCGAAGCACTCGAAGCTGACCATCGCCGAAACCGGGTTGCCGGGCAGGGCGAACACCGGCTTGTCGCCCACCATCCCGAAGGCGAACGGCTTGGCCGGGCGGATCGCCACCTGCATCCAGCGCATGTTGCCTCCGGTGAGCCGGTCCAGCACCGCCTTGGTCCAGTCGAAGTCGCCCATGCTCACCCCCCCGCTGGTGATCACCGCATCGCAGGTCGCCAGGGCGCTCATGATGGCCTGTGCGATCGCGGCCTCGTTGTCGGGGGCGGTGCCCATGTCCAGCGCAGTACACCCGGCCAGCCGAGCCAGGCCAAGCAGGATCGGGCGGTTGGTCTCTCGAATCTGGCCGGACTGCAGGGGTCCCGTGCCGCTCACCAGCTCGTCGCCGGTAGAGACGATCCCCACCCGGATCTTGGGGTGGACCGTCACCCGGTCGAGCCCCAGGCTGGCGAGGACCCCGAGATGCCCCGGGCCCAGCTCGGTCCCGGCGGCGAAGACCAACTGTCCCGCGGCCAGGTCGTCCCCAGCGGGACGGATGTGGCTGCCCAGGTGTACCGGCGCCTTGACAAGCACAATGTCCCTGGCGCCGGCCGGTTCATTGGCGCCGGCTCGCTCGGTCAGCTCCACCATCACCACCGAATCGGCGCCGGGGGGCATCGGCGCCCCGGTCATGATCCGCACCGCCTGGCCGGGACCCACCGCGCAGGTGGGAGCCCGGCCCGCGGCGAGGGTCGCGATCACCTGCAGTCGGACCGGTTGCTCGGGGCTGGCCCCGGCGCAGTCGTCGGCGCGCACCGCGTACCCGTCCATGGCGGTGTTGGCAAAGCCAGGCACATCGTCTGTAGCCGAGATCGCCTCGGTGGTGACGCACCCCAGGGCGTCCGCGATGGTCAGCCGCCTGCCCGGGAAGGGCGCGCAGGCGTCCAGGACGTAGCGGACCGCCTCGTCGAGGGGGACCAGCCCGCTCATCGGCTGGCCGGGGTCACAGGTCACCCAACGAGCTGACCAGCTCGACCAGGACCTTGTGGAACGCCGGCCCGAGGTCCGGGCGCCCGAGGGCAAGCTCAACCGTTGCTCGCAAGAAGTCCAGCTTGTTGCCGGTGTCATAGCGCCCCCGAGCAAAGGTGTAGCCGTAGACCGCCTGGCTCGCCATCAGCAGGCGCACCGCGTCGGTGAGCTGGATCTCACCCGCCTTGCCCGGGCGGACCAGCTCCAGGGCATCGAAGATCTCTGGGGTGAACACGTAGCGCCCCATCACCGCCAGGTTGGAAGGGGCATCCGCAGTCGAGGGCTTTTCCACCAGCTCCTGGATGCGCACCAGGTTGGCCTCCACCTCCTCGGCTCGGGCGCACCCGTAGTGCGATATCTCGACTGGGTCCACCTCCTTGAGGGCGACCACCGACCGGCCGTGGCGGTCGAACGCGGCCAGCATCTCTTCCAGGACGCCGACCGCGGGGTCCATGATGTCGTCGGCGAGCAGGACCACGAACGGCTCGGCACCCACGTGCTGGCGCGCGATGGAGATCGCGTGGCCCAGGCCGAGCGGGGCCGCCTGGCGCACGTAGTGGATGTCCGCCATCTCGGCGATGCTCCTGACCAAGGCCAGGTCCGCCGTCTTTCCCGCCACCTCCAGGTGGTGCTCCAGCTCGAAGGACCGGTCGAAGTGGTCCTCCAGCGCCCGCTTGCCCCTCCCGGTGATGATCAGGATGTCCCGGATGCCCACCCGGACCGCCTCTTCCACCACGTACTGGATGCACGGCTTGTCCACCAGGGGCAGCATCTCTTTTGGCTGCGCCTTGGTAGCAGGTAGGAAACGCGTGCCCAGACCAGCGGCGGGAATGACTGCCTTGCGCACCTGGTTGGACATTTGCCCGTAGTCTATGGGCGCCGCCCGGATCAGACCAAAGGAAGGAAGGTTGTGCCCACCTACGAGTACGCCTGTAACGCCTGTGGCAAACGGCTGGAGGTATTCCAGCCCTTCAGTGAGGACCCGCTTACAGACTGCCCCAACTGCGGGAGCCCGCTTCGCAAGGTGTTCTCCCCCGTCGGGATCGCGTTCAAGGGCGCCGGCTTCTACCGAAACGACAGCCGGACCACGTCAGGGGGAGCCAAGGCCGGGTCCGAAATGCCCGCTGGCGCCGGGGCCGACGGAAAGTCAACTTCCGATGCCAGTGGAGGGTCCGGTTCCGACACGAAATCCGGTTCCGACACGAAATCCGGTTCCGACACGAAATCCGGTTCCGACTCCAGCGCTGGACCCGACACGAGCGGTGGGGCCGGTTCAGGTGGTGGGGCCGGTTCAGGTGGTGGGGCCGGTTCAGGTGGTGGGGCCGGTTCAGGTGGTGGGACCACTGGCTCCGCTAACGGGTCGAGCAAGCCAAGCAGTGGAGACTCCAAGACCCGCACGGGATCGGATTCCGGCTCAAAGTCGCCTGGAAGAGAGGCAAGCAAGGCGCCTGGATGACCAAGGCGGCCGAGATCGGCGTCATCGGAGGAAGCGGCTTCTACCGATTCCTCGACGACTGCTCCGAGGTCCACCTCGACACCCCCTACGGGTCACCGTCTTCGGCGGTTGCGCTCGGGCAGATCGAAGGGCGAGGCGTTGCGTTCATCGCCCGCCACGGGGTCGGCCACACCTTGGCCCCGCACCGGATCAACTACCGAGCCAACCTGTGGGCACTGCACGAGCTGGGGGTATCCCAGGTGATCGGGCCGTGCGCGGTCGGGTCCCTGCGGGCCGAGGTGGCTCCGGGAGACCTGGTGGTATGTGACCAGCTGGTGGACCGGACCTGGGGACGCGCCGACACCTTCATCGAGGAGCCGGTGGTCGATCACGTCTCATTCGCGGACCCCTACTGTGCCGATCTGGGATCGGTGCTGGCGAGCGCGGGCGTGTCTACGGGGGCCAAGGTCCACCCACGCGGGACAGTGGTGGTCATTCAGGGCCCTCGATTCTCAACCCGAGCCGAGTCGGCGTGGTTCCGCGCTGCGGGCTGGGACCTGGTCGGCATGACCCAGTACCCCGAGTCGGTGCTCGCCCGCGAGCTGGGCATGTGCTACGCGGGATTGGCACTGGTCACCGATTACGACACCGGTATCGACGGCGGCGAGGCCGGCGGAGCCGCGGTGACCATGGCGGCGGTGATGGAGGTAGTGGCCGCCAACGTCGAGGCGGCTCGCCTGGTCCTTTCCGCTGCAATCCCCCGGCTGGCGACCGAACGGGCATGCGGGTGCGCTTCATCCGGCGTAGTTGGAGGGGGGGTGGGGAAGGTTGAGGGCGCTATACGCGCTCTACC
>JBOGGT010000138.1:0-17629 GCA_050744225.1 Acidimicrobiales bacterium
CACTGCGACGAACCAGTCGCGATCTTCGACCTGCTCGCCCCTGAGCACTTCGCCGACCGTCAGCTACAATCCCGTAGGCGCTCGCCGACGGGCTAACCAACGTGTCCGTCAAACCGGGGCAACCCCAGGCCTCATCTGCAACGGGAATGTGCAGACCTGGCGGCGCGTGCTGGCCCGAGACTCGATCCTGTGGTGGCATTTCCGTTCCTTCGCCCGCAAGCGGGTCCGGATACGGGCTTGGGAGGCCGATCCAACCATGCCGACGACCGTCCTGTTCCGCTCGCCAGCCGAGACCGAGCGCTGGGTCCGCTCACTCCGAGACGTTCGCCAATGGTATGATCCGCGGGCGGTCGAGTCACCCTGACAGCGTCGATTCGTCGCCGCTTCCAGCGATGACTCGTGTCCCACAAGGCGATCCGCCGCTCGAGCCCTCGTTCCAGTCGAGAGCTGGTGTTCTCGGCTATAGGTAGCTCAGGTCAACCACGCAGAACGGGTTGCCGTCCGGATCGCCCAAGACGACAAAAGTCGTGCTCGGGCGGGTACAGACCCCAGTCGAGCTTGTTTGCACCCAGCCCGACGAGCCGCTCGACCTCGGTCTCCTGCTCGCAGGTGGTCTCCACGAACCGGTCGAGATGGACCCGCGGGTATGTCTCGGCGGGAGACTCGCTGCGCTGCAACCCCAGCGCTCGCCGAACCGTCGGTGTGGTGGAGAATCGTCCAGTTGTTGCTCTGCCACTCGTCGGAGACCACCAGGTCGAGTGCCGCGGTCCAGAAAGCAATGGCGCGAGGCATGTCAACCACGCCGATCACTGGGAACCCGAGTCTGAGCGCCACCAAGGCGGAGCTTACGGCCACGCAGGCAGGGGTAAGAATCGGCTGTCCCGCGCACGGAATGCTCTACGAACGCTCAGCCGGTTCGCCGTAGCGCTCCTGGGCGGCCTGTCGGCTGGTCCCGAGCATGGCAGCAATCTGAGTCCACGTGTGACCGTGCTTACGGGCGTCGGCCACGGCATCGGCCAACTCGACCTGGCTCTTCGCCGATGCGCGAACGGCGGCCCCGATACGGCGCAGACGGCTGGCGTCGGCATCGGGCAGGGCGATGGCTGCCGGGTCAAGTGAGTCGAGCCACCGCTCTGCGTCTGCGGCGGCCTGCTGGAGTTGTTCGCGGGTACGGGGCATGGTCGTCTCCTTTCTATAGGTGCTCGTAAAACTTGGGTCGAAGCGTCATGGCGTGGATGGCTACCGGACGGCCGTCGTCGTCCAGAACGACGACTTCAAGAAGCCGCCCGGCGCGGTCGGCACCGATGTAGAGATCGCGGTCGCCCTGGTTGAGCACGCGGATGGCGTTGCGCACCGCGTGCTCGATGTCCAGATCACCGACGCCGTGCTTGCGGGCGTCATCCGCGATCTCCATGGGTGCAGGTTACCTTGCCCGAGTACCTACGCCCCTCCCTCTTGAGTCTTACTCTGCCTGGCCGAGTGAGAACCGCCGTGAGAACCATAGCCCGGTCATAGGGGTCAACACGGGTTACCGTCGGTCACGGCTCCGCAACAGAACTGGCTGCTCACGGGCCATATAGGTGCTCGGCGGTGACCAATGGTATTCACCGGTCAAGGTCACTGTTCTACCTGGGGGTCAAAAGGTCCCGGGTTCAGATCCCGGCAGCCCGACCACATAAGTGCTACCGTTGAGGAATTTCTCCAGCTCCCCGGCCTGGCTGTTGGCCAGGGCGTTCATCGGATAGACCACGATGGCTCGGATTCCCTGGCCGGGGCCGTCCCGAAGGACCGAGTCCACGATTGGGATCAGGTAGGCGAGGCTCTTGCCCGAGCCGGTGCCGGTGGTGAGCACGTAGTTGGCCCCGGTGGCGGCCACCTCGATGGCCTCGGTCTGGTGGCGATGCAGGCGCAGCTCTTTCGACGGGCCGTCGTCGGGCTTGATGCGGAAGATGTCGGCACAGGCGGGGTGCAGCAGTTGCCGGTCGCAGCACTCCTCCACCCTCCCGCCGGGGCGAACGCCGGGTTGAGCCCGATCCGCGGCTCTGGCCACAACAAGCCGGCCTCCAGCTCGGCCTCGACGGTCTCGCGCAGTCGGTCGTCACGGATGGAGATGAAGCTGCGGACGTAGCTGGCATAGTCGGCCACCAGCTGGTCCCTGAGCTCGAAGACGTCCACGGGCGTTCACTCCCAGCTGGCGAGCGGATCAGCGGCCGCCCCCGCCAGCGACGGACGACCACAGACCAGGGTACTTCGCCGGTGTGACACACATTATGAGCACGTTCAAAGGGGGGCGCTGGCCCGCTGGAGGAAGGGACGAGCCTTCGGATCGACTGGCTCAGATGCCGGCGGCGAGCAACTCGTCAGCGCTTTGGAAGTAGCGAGCGTGGGTCAACCTGAGGGCCTCTCGTGATTCGGCACCGAGCACCACCACCTCCAGCCCGCTTGAGAATCCCAATCTCTCCTCTACCGCGAACCGCTCCTTGAGAGCGTCAGGTTCGTGCTCAAAGTCCGACTCCTCCACGATCTGGCCGCGTCGCCGGTCGTAGACGAGCAAGAAGTAGCGCACACGTGCAGGCTAGGCTAGCTGCTGGCGTCAACTGCCGGTTCACCGGGCAATGAGCCTTACTCGAGGAGCTGTTCCAAAGCCTTCATGGACGCTTCCAAACGTGCCAGGTCACCTCGGGTCAGGCTCACCAGTTCGTGGGTGAACACGTAGTCGTCGTCGCCGGTCAGGGGCAGGCCGAGCGCGTCGACAAAAACAACCGGCGATCGTCGGCTGGAGAGGAGGTCACGACCGCGACGGTGGAGACAAAGAGAGGTTTCATGCCAACATCCTCGCGCAGGCCTGCCCTGCTGTCCCCTGGGGTGTCCCGGTCCCGGCCGGGGGTCCAGCACGCGCACCGGGGATCCATCACGCGCACCGGGGGTCCCAAGGATTGAGCTGGCGTCAGACGCAGGCGATGTCACTGCCGGTTGGGTCCGGCGATCTCGTGGGTGCTTTGCTCGCGCAGTACGCGCAGGTGGACTGCCGCCCACGTGCGGTAGGGACGCCAGGCCTCGGACACCTCCACCAGCGTCCGGTCAGTCCCGTAACGCTCAATGATCTCAGCGGCAAGGCGCCGCTCGTTGCGTGGCAGGACGTCAGGGGCGTTGGCGCCGCGCAGGACCACCAGCTCGGCCGCGAAGGGTCCGAGCCCCTTGACCTCCTGGACCGCCCGGAGGGCGTCGTCGGGGTCAACGGCCCGCAGTGCGGCGCCGTCGAGGCACCCGTCGAGCGCGGCGTCGCCGACGGCGTGCAGGTACTCGGTCTTGCGGCCGGGCAGATCGAGGTCCAGGACGCGGAGAACTCGAGGGGTCGGGAATGCGCCTCCGTCGCCATGACGGTCGACGATGTCGCTGCGGAGCCGGGCGGCCTGCACGATTCGGATTCGTTGGGACAGCACCGCCCAGGCCGCGGCCTCGTACGGCGAGTGGAAGCCGCACGGACGCAGCCCGGGTAGCTGATCCTGTGCGTCGGCGATGATTGGGTCGCGGCGAGCGACGTCCGGCCAACCACGGGCGTCGACGTCCAGGGACAGGAACCGACGGACCTGGTCGGCGGCGGCATCGAGGTCGCCGTCGCCGGCCAGGCTGATGGTCGCGAGGTGGTCGCGTTGGGTGACCTCCACCTCGGCCCGTGACCAGTCGGCCTCCACCCGAAACACGGTGCGGATCCCGTCTCCCGCCCGCGGTGGGTCGAGAGCAGAAGGGCTGAAGCCTTCCCAGAACGCTCGGCTAGTGGTGAGGGACCACGGGCCGAGGACCTTCGCGTCGATGCTGTGTCGTCTCATGGCTGTTCCTTCCTGGTTCGAGCTGGTGGCGTGTCAGGCCTGGTCGTGGATGGTGATGGCATAAACGTCGGGGTCGGAGAAGCCCGAACGGGGAGTCGAACGGGGCGACGGTGATGGGGACGCCGTTGGCGGCTAGGGCGTCGTGCAGGGCCTGGGCGTTGTCGGCGTGCAGCCACAGGGCGACGCCGATTCCAGGGTTGGGGCGAGCCGCGTCGAGGTCGACGCCGGGCAACGGTTCGCGCACCGCGAAGGAGGCCGGCTTTGTGTCGAATACGACAGCACCGGGTGGAGCGACGGGCGTGCGCTTCAGTCCCAGGCGGGTCACCCACCACTAGGGGTGCGGTCAACGGGAGGTGGCAAACCGGCTGCCACCTCCCCGTTGAGCAGAGTCCTATGCGAGGCCGTTGGCCTGCAGGAACTTCTCGGCGACGGTTGCCGCGCCCACCTGGTCGATCTCGACGGCCTGGTCCAGCTGCTGCACGACTTTATCGGTCAGCGTGGCGCTGACTGCGTTGAGCGTCATCGCGAACGCCGGGCCCTCTGCCTTGATCAGGCTGGTCTTCACGACCGGCACAACCTGCTGGAATCCGAAGATGTCCTTGGGGTCGGTCAGCACGGTGTACTTGTTGCTCAACAGCTGGGGGTCGGTGGTAAAAACCGCGATTGTGTCGACCTTGCCCTGGTCGAGCGCCTTGTACTGAGACCCGATGGGTATGGGCTTGAACTGGATCTTGTTGAGCCCGTAAGCCTGCTTCAGGCCGACCACGCCCTGGTATCGGGTGGCGTTCTCCGGGGGTCCACCGTAAGTGAAGGCGCCGAGCTTCTTTAGGTCCGCGGTCGAGACCAGGTCATGCTTCTTGGCGAAGGCGTTCGTGACCGCCACCCGGTCCGCATCCTGGAACGGCGTGGCCTTGAGGATGGTGTAGCCGTTGCTGTTCTCGTATGTTTGCGAACCCGAGTAGGTCTGGGCGGCCGATGAGGGGTTGGTGGAGTGCCCGGCCAGCGTCTGGTAGATCACCCCGGTGTACTCGGGGTACATCTGGATCTTACCGCTGAGGAGGGCCTTCGAGATGATCTCCGAGGACCCGATGTCGGACTTGAGGGTCACGGTGTACCCCTTAGCCTGCAGGGCCTGGGTGTATAGGTCGCCGAGGATGTACTCCTCCGCGAAGTTCTTGTCGCCCATCACTATCGGCGGCTTGCCCTTGCCCGGCAGGGCGGCGGCGCTCTTCGCGGTGGTGCTGGTAGTCCCGGTTTTTCCGGTGTTACCAGTTTTGACAGTAGTCCCGCAAGCCGCCAGGCCGAGTGCCGCAGCAAGCGCCAGACTGGCTCGGATCGAGGCAGTCCTTCGTGTGTTGTGCATTTTGTTCGTTCCCCCTTTGGGTAGCGGGTTGCTTGATGGTCGAGGCTTTGCTCAGGCAGCCTCCGCGAGGCTCACATCGGGCTCGATGTCAGGGAGGCGCTTGGTCCGCTGCCTGCGCAGCCCCCGCGGCGTGACAGCCAGCTCCAACCCCTTGAAGACAAGTTGCGCCAACATGGCGAGCAAGATGATCAGGTAAGAAGCCCCGAACACACCGGACAGCTGGTAGCTGGCCTGGTTGGCGATGATGTCGCCGAGGCCGCCGCCGCCGAAGAAGCCGGCCAGGGAGGCGGTGGCGATGATGAACACCGCAGAGGTACGGATGCCGGCAAAGGTCAGGGGCAGGGCGAGTGGTAGCTCGACACGGAAGATCACCTCACGCGCCCGCATGCCCATCCCCTTGGCCGCCTCCACGACGTCGGCGTCGACTTGGTCGATAGCTACGTAGGTGTTGGTCAGGATGGGCGGGACACCCAGCACCACCAGGGCGATGACGACGTTCAGACGTCCGATGCCGACGACCGGCAACAAGATCGCTAGTACCGCAAGGCTGGGAAGTGCACGACCGACGTTGGAGACGTTGATCGCCAGGAAGGAACCCTTGTGGAGGTGGCCCAAGACCACCCCCAGGGGGACGGCTATCACCAGTGCGATTAGGATCGCCTCAAACGACAGAACCACGTAGGTCCCCGTCTTGTCCAACAGCAGGTGACCATGGTTGAAAATGAAAGTAAACGCAGCGATGAAGACGTTCACGGGCTCGCCCTCAGACCGGTCGACGGGCTGCAGCCCACGGGGTCAGGAAGCGCTGCGCCACCACCAAAACCAGGTCAGCCACAATCGCGAGTAGGACGCAGAGCGCACCTGCACCGATGAACTGCGTGTTGAAGTCGTTCTTGTTCAGGGCATTGAAGATCGGCGCGCCGAGCCCGATCGGGGCGATGAACGCGCCGATGGCGGCGAGGGAGATGATCGTGACCGTGGCCACCCGGAGCCCGGCAACGATGGTCGGCAGGGCCAGCGGCAGCTCGACCCGGAGGAGCATCTGGCGGGCGGTGAGCCCGATCCCGGTGGCCGCGTCGCGCACCTCGGCGGGCACTCCCGACAGACCGGCCAGGGTGTTGGTAAACAGCAACAACAGGGTGTAGGACACGAGTGGGATCTCGATGGTCGTCCGCGACAGACCCGTGATTGGCACCAGGAGCACGAACTCCGCCAACGACGGGATGGTGTAGAGGACCCCGGTGACGAAGGTGATCGGCGGTGCGAGCCACCTTCTCCGGTGTGCAGCTATAGCGAGGCCGGTGGAGATAACGAAGCCGATGCCCACCGCGACGACAGTCAGCTCGATGTGCTGGATGAGCGCTGGCTCGAACACGCTGCCCCAGTGCTGAACGAACCAACCAGCACAAAATGTACCGTTGTTCAGCACACAGCTGCTGGAGGCACTGAAGTGGGGGATGACCGGCCCGCTGGCGGCGGCGCTGAAAAGCGGCGGAGCGATCACCGGCTCTCGGCCACCACGTTCCCGCCGGGGAGCTTGGCCTCGGCGCTGAGCGCTTTGTTAATTAACTCGATCGACACATACCCCGCCACGCGACCGTCGGTGTCTACGACGAGTAGGGGGCGCAGGGAGTCGCTCATCATCAGCGACAGGGCCTCGCGCATAGTGATATCCGTGGTGACGCCGCCGTCCACCGCGCGGACATCCGCTCGGGTGACCAAGGACTGGGTGTCCGAGGACTGGGCCAGCCAGTCGGCGCGGACCTCGCCCAGGGCACGGCCGTCCTCGTCGACCAGCACCACGCCGGCACCCCCGGTCCGCTCGGCCGAGGTGGCGCTTACCTCCTCGCCATCACGCACGCAGGTTGCAGCGAGCAGGTCGATGTCGCCGAGCTTGGTCAGCGCCATGCGCTTGAGGCCCCGGTCCACCCCGACGAAGCGAGCCACGAAGTCGTCGACGGGGTGGGCAAGGATCTCCGAGGGGGTGTCGTACTGCACGAGCTCGCCACCTTCGCGCAGGATGGCGATCTTGTCGCCCATCTTGATCGCCTCGTCGATGTCGTGGGTGACGAAGACGATGGTCTTGCGGATATCCACCTGCAGGCGGAGGAACTCGTTTTGCAGGTGCTCGCGGTTGATGGGGTCGATGGCCCCGAAGGGCTCGTCCATCAGCATCAGCGGAGGGTCCGCGGCCAGGGCGCGGGCCACCCCCACTCGCTGGCGCTGCCCGCCGGAGAGCTGGCTCGGGAACCTTTCACCCAACTCGACCGGGAGGCCGACCAACTCCAGCAGCTCGGCGCTGCGCTCGGCGATGCGCTCGCGGTCCCAGCCAAGCAGCTTAGGCACCACGCCGATGTTGTGGTTGATGCTCAGGTGCGGGAACAGCCCCACCTGCTGGATGACGTAGCCAATGTCGCGGCGCAACTCGGAGGGGTCCCGCGTCATGACGCTGCGGTCGTCGATGAAGATATCCCCGCTGGTCGGCTCGATCATACGATTGACCAGGCGCATCGCGGTCGTCTTGCCGCAACCCGAAGGCCCCACCAGGACGCATATCTCGCCTGCGGGCAAAAAAAGCGAAAGGTTATAGACCGCGGGCGCCTTTGTCCCTGCGTATTGCTTGGTGACACCCCTGAACTCCAGGGGGGCTGCAGAGGTCCCTTCGCTCGCCGGCGCGGTCACGTCCGCCCGCCTACCACCCTGCTGTGCGGAACCGGGCGGGTCGTGGCCAGCGGCCGGGCACACTCATGTCGATAAAGTACCCAACCGAGACCAACAAGTCCAAGACAGTTCCCCCAACTAGCTTGGGTGGACACTACCACAACGGACCGCCAGTCAGGGCAGCCCGGCGAAGTGCAGCATCACCGACCGGGCAAAGGGTCAGGCTATGGTGGGCGTGCCGGACGTGATCTCCAACACGAGGGAGGGACCGCCAGCCAGCGGGGCGGGTCAGGCGGGGGGACCGGGCGCAGGCACCGCTGGTGGTTACGACCCACGGTGAAAGTCGCCGCCTTGAGCGTTCGGCCGCGCGGTAGCCATCCGCTCGATCGAAACTGCCCGGTTGTGCGACGACCCGTTGTCCACGACCCACCTTCCGGGCCCTCGCGCAAGGTCGGTAGCGGCGCCCGCCCACGGGATAGACCACTCGGTCGTCGAGCGCTCCCCCGTTCTCCCGGAGACCCTACGTCGGAACGGCAGGGGAGCCACTACCGAGCCTACGGCCAGGGCCACCAGACACATGGCCACATTGGCACCGATCACGTCACCGAGCGCTAAAGGCCGGGACATTGCGCGCTGAGGCGATGACCCCGGTAGCCAGCTCTTCTGGCTCCGCCCCAGCCAGGAGCAAGACCAGCGCGAAGGCGCTCACTTCCAGCGCGACTGCGGCCTTACCCAAACGCTCGGCGAAGGACCTGTGCCCCCCAGACGATCCCGCCCAGCCCCGCAACGGCTGCAACACCACCCGAACGTTACCCTGCTCAGTTGTCTAGTCTGGCAGAGATAAAAGGGCCGAGCGCGGCCGTCCCCAAGCATGGCCCGCCGAACCTAACCGGCCGGTTCCGAGTTCCCGTTTCGGCACCGATGCCGGCCAGCGTCTACCCTGTGCGCCGGGATGCGCAAGATTTTGGTCGCCAACCGAGGTGAGATTGCCATCCGGGCCTTCCGTGCCACCAACGAGCTCGGCTTGGCCTCTGTGGCGGTCTTCCCTTACGAGGACCGTCACTCGCTGCACCGCCAGAAGGCGGACGAGAGCTATCAGATCGGTGAGCGGGGCCACCCGCTACGGGCCTACCTCGACGTCGAGGGCCTGGTCGCCACCGCCGTCATGTGCGGTGCCGACGCTCTGTACCCGGGCTACGGCTTCCTCGCCGAGAACCCCGCCCTGGCCGAAGCCTGCGTCGCTGCCGGACTGACCTTCGTCGGTCCGCCTGCGGCGGTTCTGGCGCTTGCCGGGAACAAGGTCCGGGCCCTCGCAGCGGCCGCCACTGCCGGCATACCCACCCTGCGCAACGCTCCCCCTTGCAAGGACCCGGCGGAGCTGGTGGGCCTCGCCAGCGAGGTCGGTTTCCCTCTGTTCGTCAAGGCTGTCGCCGGTGGTGGGGGGCGAGGTCTGCGCCGGGTGGAAGCCGCCGCCGAGCTACCCGCCGCTGTCGACGCGGCCATGAGGGAGGCAAGCTCGGCCTTCGGCGACCCGTCGGTGTTCCTCGAAGAGGCAGTGACCCGACCCCGTCACATCGAGGTGCAGGTGCTGGCGGATGCCGTCGGCGAGGTTGTCCACCTGTTCGAGCGGGACTGCTCGGTGCAGCGCCGCCACCAGAAGGTGATCGAGATCGCTCCCGCTCCCTTCCTCGACCCGGCGGTGCGCCTGCGCCTCTGCGCCGACGCAGTGGCCTTCGCCGAGGCGGTGGGCTACCGCAACGCCGGCACGGTGGAGTTCCTGGTCGACGGCTCTGGGCGCCACGTCTTCATCGAGATGAACCCTCGTATCCAGGTGGAGCACACCGTCACGGAGGAGGTCACCTCGATCGACTTGGTACAAGCCCAGTTCAAAGTGGCCGGAGGCGCTACCCTGGCGGATCTCGAGCTGAGCCAGGAAACCATCTCGGTCCGGGGCGCGGCCCTGCAATGCCGGATCACCACCGAGGACCCGGCGATGGGCTTCCGGCCGGACACCGGCCGGCTGGCGGTGTACCGCAGCGCTGGCGGGGCCGGTGTCCGCTTTGACGAGAGCACCTACGCAGGCGCGGAGGTCCTGCCATACTTCGATTCGCTGCTGGTCAAGGTGACCTGTCGAGGGCGAAGCCTGGCCGAGGCGGTCACCCGGGCCCGGCGAGCGGTGGCGGAGTTTCGCATCCGGGGGGTGGCCACCAACATCGGCTTCCTCCAGGCAGTGCTTGCAGAGCCGGCGCTGCTCGCCGGGGAGGTGACCACCGGCTTCATCGAGGAACGCCCGGAGCTGGCCGCTCGCCGGGCCGGCTCCGACCGGGCAACCCGGCTGCTTACCTGGCTGGCCGAGGTCACGGTCAACCGCCCGCACGGTCCTGCGCCCGACGCCCCTGATCCCGCACGGCACCTGCCGGAACTTCCCCGCTCAGCGCGCACGAGCCCCGTAATCGGCCATGCGACACTCAGCGGTCAACCGACGATCAGCGGTCAACCGACACTCAGCAACCCGCCGACGATCGGCGGTCAACCGACGATCGGCGGCCCGCCGACGCCCAGCGGTCAACCGACGATCAGCGGCCCGCCGACGCCCAGCGGCCAGGTGCCACCAGGGTCCCGTCAGCGGCTGGAGGTCCTGGGGCCCGAAGGCTTCGCCCGGGCGCTGCGCTCCCAGACGCCCCTGGCGGTGACCGATACGACACTGCGCGACGCGCACCAGTCACTGCTGGCCACACGGTTGCGCACCTACGATATGCTGGCGGTGGCGCCCTGCGTCGCCCGCACCCTGCCCGAACTGCTCTCACTGGAATGCTGGGGCGGCGCCACCTACGACTCCGCGCTGCGGTTCCTCAGGGAAGACCCCTGGGAACGGCTGGCACTCCTGCGGGAGGCGATCCCCAACGTGTGCCTGCAGATGCTGCTTCGCGGCCGCAACACCGTCGGCTACACGCCCTACCCCGACCTGGTGGGCGCCGCCTTTGTACGGGAGGCCGCGCGCACCGGGGTTGACATCTTCCGGATCTTCGACGCCCTCAACGACGTGGAGCAGATGCGCCCGGCCATCGAGGCGGTCTGCGAAGCCGGCAAGGTGGCCGAGGGCACCCTGTGCTACACCGCCGACCTGTCCGACCCAGCTGAGACGCTCTACGACCTCGACTACTACCTGCGGATCGCCGAGGACCTGGTCGGGACGGGCTGCCACATCCTTTGCGTGAAGGACATGGCCGGGCTACTCCGGGCGCCAGCGGCCAGAACGCTGGTGGATGCGCTCCGCCAGCGCTTCGACCTGCCTGTCCACCTCCACACCCACGACACCCCGGGCGGGCAGCTGGCGACCTACCTCGCCGCCGCCGAAGCGGGTGCCGACGCCGTCGACGGAGCCATGGGTCCCTTGGCCGGCACTACCAGCCAGCCGTCGCTCGGTGCCATCGTGGCCGCCACCGACCACACGCTCCGGGCCACCGGCCTGTCCCTCGACGCCCTCAACGCCCTCGAGCCCTACTGGGCCGCGGTCAGGGTGCTCTACGTGCCCTTCGAGAGGGGACTGCCCGGGCCCACCGGGCGGGTATACCACCACCAGATCCCAGGGGGGCAGCTGTCCAACCTCCGCCAGCAGGCGGTCGCCCTCGGGTTGGGCGAGCGCTTCGACGAGGTCGAGGACCTCTATGCCGAGGTCGACCGGATCCTGGGGCGGATCATCAAGGTCACCCCCACGTCGAAGGTGGTGGGCGACCTGGCTCTCCAGCTGTGCGGATCGGGGACCGACCCGGTGGCCTTTGAGCGCCAGCCTGAGCGTTTCGACCTGCCCGACAGCGTGGTCGGCTTCCTCTCCGGGGAGCTGGGTGTGCCCCCCGGCGGCTGGCCGGAGCCGTTCCGGACCCGGGCGCTGTCGGGACGGCAGTACCGAGCGGTGCGGGGCGCGGTGAACGAGGTCGAATCGGCTGGGTTGGCCGACCCGGCGACGGTGCGCCAGACGCTGCACCAGCTGCTGTTTCCCGGGCCAGCACGGGAGTACGCCGAGGCCTCCGCCACGTACGGGAACCTCTCCGCCATACCGACCCGAGCATTCTTCTACGGCCTTGCCCCGGGCGAGGAGGCCCGGGTGGACCTCGAGGCGGGGGTCTCTGTATTCCTTGCCATCGACGCCCTCGGGGAGGCCGACGAGGGCGGTTTCCGGGATGTCTTCTGCCGGGTCAACGGCCAGCCCCGGGTGCTGACGGTGCGGGACCAGTCGGTGACAGACCGGCGTCCCGCCGGCGAGAAGGCCCGGCCCGATGACCCTGGCCAGGTGGGCGCGCCCTTCACCGGGGTTGTCACCCTGCGGGTCCGGGTCGGGGATGCGGTGGCCGCCGGCCAGGTGGTGGCGACCATAGAAGCCATGAAGATGGAGATGGCCATCACCGCCGGGACGGCCGGTGTGGCGTCGCGGCTGGCGGTGCCGGAGGTGGCCTCGGTCGACTCCGGCGACCTGCTGGTGTGCATCAGCCCCGCCGGCTGAGACCCGGCCCTGCGGCGGCGATCCGGCGATCCGGCGATCCGGCGATCCGGCGATCCGGCGATCCGGCGATCCGGCGATCCGGCGATCCGGCGATCCGGCCGCTGCCTGCCAGAACAATGACATACACCGAGTCCCGGGCCAACTACGCGGCCACCCTCGACGCCGTGGTCGATGACCGCGAGGAGGTGGTTGTCACCCGTACCGGCCACGACCCGGTGGTCATCGTGTCCCTCGACGACTACCAGTCCCTGAAGGAGGCCGCCTACCTGCTCCGGAGCCCCGAGAAACGCCCGCCGGCTGCTGGCCTCAATCGATCGCCTCGAGGCCGGCGGGGCCGGCGGGGGCGTCGCTCGGGACCTGGTTGATTGAATCTCGTGTGGGACGCAACAGCCTGGGAGGATTACCTATGGTGGCAGGTCCAGGACCGCAAGGTGCTCAGGCGCATCAACTCCCTCATCGCCGACGTGGCGGCCAACGGTAAACAGGGGATCGGCAAGCCTGAGCCGCTAAAGCACGCGTTCCGCGGCTACTGGTCGCGCCGCATAACGGACGAACACCGCTTGGTCTACAAGCTCGCCGACGGTGAGGTTCGCATAGCTGCCTGCCGGTACCGCTACGGAAGCTAAGGGGCAAAGCCTGGCCGGCCGTAACTTCCAGTATATGGCGCTCCGGGGGACTTGCGGCAAGACCCGGGTCCTGACGCAGAATGGTCGGCCGAAGCCAGAACCCGAGGAATGAGGATGGCGAGATGGGCATGCTTTGTCGAGGTACGGGTCGCGCAGGGGGCGCGGTCAACATGGCGATGGTGACGGCCGGAGTGTCGCGATGACCGAGCACGCGGTGGTGATTGCCGGGGGAGGCCCGACCGGGCTGATGCTGGCCGGCGAGCTGGCGTTGGCGGCGGTCGACGTTGCAATTGTCGAGCGGCGCGCCAGCCAGGACCTCGTCGGGGCGCGCGCACTTGGTCTGCATTCGCGCACCATCGAGGTTCTCGATCAGCGTGGGATCGCCGGTCGGTTCCTTTCGCAAGGGAAGGTTGCCCAGGTCGCGGGGTTCGCCTGGATCCGCCTGGACATCAGCGACTTTCCCACCCGCCACCCCTACGGACTCGGGCTGTCGCAGAAGCACATCGAGCGTATCCTGGCCGGCTGGGTCGAAGAGCTGCCGGTGACGTTCTATCGCGGACGGGAGGTGAGGGGTTTCACGCAGGACCACACCGGCGTCGAGGTCGAGCTGGCCGACGGCAACTCACTGCGAGCGGAGTATCTCGTCGGGTGCGACGGAGGACGCAGTGTCATCCGCAAAACAGCCGGTATCAAGTTTCCCGGGTGGGACCCGACGACCAGCAGCCTGATCGCCGAGGTCGAGTTGGCCGAGGAGCCGGAGTGGGGCATCCGGCGCGATGAAAAGGGTATACGTTCCCTCAACAAGTTGGAGGACGGGCACACGGTGGGCGTCCTGGTGACCGAGGAGCAGGTCGGATCGACCAGCGAACCGACCTTGCACGATCTGAGTGACGCTCTCGTTGCCGCCTACGGGAGCGATTATGGGGTTCACAGTCCCAACTGGATCTCCAGGTTCACCGACATGACCCGACAGGCCGCGGCCTACAGGGATAGGCGGGTGCTGCTGGCCGGCGACGCCGCCCACGTGCATTTCCCGGTGGGCGGACAGGGCCTCGGCACCGGGGTGCAGGATGCAGTGAACCTGGGATGGAAGCTGGCCCAGGTCGTCAAGCGGACATCGCCAGTGAGCCTGCTGGATACCTACCACGACGAACGCCACCCGGTCGCTGCCCGCGTCCTGCGCAACACCATGGCGCAAACCGCGCTCCTCGGCCCCGGCGCGCGCGTCGAGGCCTTGCGCGACGCCATGTCCGAGCTGCTGAGCATGGACGAGCCTCGCAAACGGTTCGCCGCGATGATGTCCGGCCTGGACATTCAATACGATCTCGGAGAGGGACACCCACTGCTCGGGCGGCGCATGCCCGACATGGACCTGAATACTACTAGCGGCGCCAAGCGAGTATTCACCCTGCTGCACGACGCCCGGCCCGTGCTGCTCAACCTCGGTGAACCCGACTGCATCGACATCACAGGGTGGGCAGATCGCGTCCGGCTGGTAGACGCGACGTGCGACGGTGTGTGGGAGCTTCCGGCACTTGGTTCCGTCGCCGCTCCGCCTGCCGTCCTGATTCGGCCCGACGGACACGTCGCCTGGGCGGGCGGGCCAGGCGACCCCGGCCTGCCTGCCGCGCTCACCACCTGGTTCGGACCGCGCATGGCGCCTGGGTTGCGTGGCAGCCACCCTTAGGACTTAGGGGTCGGCAAGCCACTTCGGGCTAACCTGGGTTTGGTGGATGACCGCAACCCTGGTGACGGAGCTCGGGTGCCGCCCCCGTCAGCTTTCCCCCGCTTCGCACCCCTCTCCTGAGAGGGGAGTGGCTTTACAGCCCGAAACCGCAGAGGCACGGCTGGGGTTGGTCAGGGGCATCACTCACCGACTGCGCCGCGGACGGGTGGTGGAGACTCAACGCGGTGCTGGACGCAAGGTCGCCCAACACAGGCACCGAAGGAGGGCGTCGACAGGCCACCGACACTGGCCTGGGTTGCAAGCGCTCTGCCAGCCCCCGATCCCTGGCACCTGGTGTGCCACCCAGACCGGGATCGCTCGCCAGGGCAGGTCGGTGGCGGGATTCCCCGAGGCAGGCAACCTCCGCCCGGGCTTACACGTCAATAGATTTGATGGCCATGACTAGCAGCAGGCTGAGGGCGGGACCAATAGCTCCTGCCGAGGCCGTCCCGGCGCCACGAGCCGAGGTGCTGCTGGTCGAATGCTTCGAGCGGGACTATGCCTCGCTGCACCGCTTGGCGTACCTGATGCTCGGTGACAGGGACCTGGCAGAAGATGTGGTGCAGGACGCCTTCCTCCACACGTTCACCGGCTGGCACCGGCTACGCGAACCCACCAGCGCCGGCGCTTACCTGCGCTGCGGCGTGGTGAATACCTGCCTCTCGCGAATCCGGCGCCGCAAGTCAGAGCAGGCGAGCAACGCCACTGTGGGCCGCGGCGCCGACCAGCCGGAGCCAATCCCCCAGCCCGAAGAGGCGGGAGCCACCGCCTGGCTTGCGTCGGCGGTCCTGGAAGCGGTCAGGACCCTGCCGCCGCGCCAGCGCGCCGCGGTGGTGCTGCGCTACTACGCAGACCTGTCGGAGGCAGAGATGGCCGCGGCGCTCGGATGCGCCCCGGGCACCGTCAAGTCTCAACTCGCCAAGGCCCGCTCCTCCCTTTCCCTCCAGCTGGCCGGAGTGGCCGCGGAGGTCGGTATCGCTCGCACGCGACCTGCAGGGGAGACTGCCCGCAAGGCGCCGAAGCGAGAGGGGGCATGAGCGTGCCCGACCCGCTCGAAGAGCAGCTGCGACGTGCGATGCACGAAGCGGCCGGGGGCGTGGCGCCCTCCCGGCCCGCCGCCGAGACCCGAGCCGACCTCTTGGCCCGACTCGCCCAACGGATCCAGCGGCGTCGGCGTCTCCTCGGCGCCTCACTGGGAACCCTCGGGGTGCTGGCCTTGGGTGGCTCCGCCGCGGCCATCACCCTCCCGAGGTTGCTTGAACCCCACACCCAGCAGGTGCTCGCGCAAGGCAGTCCGGTGCTCCCAGGGTCTCACGGCGCCGTCGCCGCTGGATCCCGGCAAACCGGGCCGGCGGCGACCCCCCCGGCCAACAACAGCTACCGAGTAACCGCCCCGAATGGGTCCAGCACCACCACCCCTCGGGGAAGCAACGCCGCCTCGAACCAGACGTCGGACTCGGCCACTCTAATAGCACCGACCTCCGTGAAAGCGGGATCGTCCGCTAAAGCCTCTTCGCCTTCATCGACGGTTGCGACGCAGACACGCGCCGCCAACCCCAAGTCCACGGCCGGTCCCAGCCTCTCCGTCTCACCAACTCCCACCGTCTCGCCCCCACCGGGTCATTCCCCGGCACCCATGACCTCGCCCTCGCCTGGGCCGTCGACCGGCGTCTCCCCCTCGCCCACCACCACCTTGCCGCCCGCGCCGCCGGTCTCCTCGGTAACTGGGTCGGGAGTGGGCACCGCCACCTCAGGCACGTCGGTGGTGACTGCTCCTATCACCGTTTACCCGACTCCAGCGTCCACCACCACCACGACAATCATCACTGGCAGCTCCAGCGCCCCCGTGGCCCTGAGCAACGCCGATTCGGGCAACACCATCGACTTGAGGGTTGGCCAGAGCGTGACGGTCACGCTGTCGGGCACCATGTCCTTCCCCTGGAGCGAGCCCGACACTGGAAATTCGGCAGTCCTGGCCCGCGAATCGGGCTCCGCCAACCCCAGGACCGGCGACTCCTATGCGACCTTCCTGGCTGTCGGGGCGGGAGCGACGGACGTCACCGCAATCCAGAACCCCTTGTGCCTCCAGGCCAGGCCGATGTGCGCGCTCCCCAGCCGGCTCTGGAGAGTCACCGTCAACGTCACCTCCTAGGTCCTAAGCAACCGCCTGGTTTGTCAAATCGGTACTGGCGCGCGCTGAACAGTCCGCTCGTCGATGGGCGTTTAGCTCAGCGAAGGAGGTGATTGTGGCTTCTCGGCGGTGCTGGCTGACATACGCGACCTCGCCGGCGGGCGGGTCAGGCAACCATGTGCGCACTCGCTCGGTGGGAAGGGTCCGGTGTCCTGCTAGGAGTGACCTACCCGATCTTGGGTCGTCATAGCTAGCGCGACGTCGGTCCGGACCCTTGCCATCGATCTCTGGCACCTGTGAATCGCTCTGGCTTTGATGGAGGCTGGGTTTTGGCAAACTCCTGGGGTTTGGGGTCTCGGTTGTGAGAAATAATTGCTCAGGGTGGAGGCCGGCGATCTGGCCGACCAGGCGGTCAGCGGCGCTACGCCTGAGGCCGATGGCGACGATGACCGAGCGCTGCCCGCGGCGCAAGCGGAGCATCCAAGCCCGTTCGGGCGAACGCCCTCGGGAGCTGGCCGAGCCGAAGTCGACTTCCGCGGTGACCGGCTCGAGCTGGGCCTGCTTGGCCCGATGGAACGGACCCGGCAGGCCGGCGAACAGAACCGGGCCGGAAGACCGGTCGCCGCTCTTGGCAGGGCCTCCGACCGAGCAACAGTCTCAGACGCCTCCAGAGCCTGGGGGCCAGAGCCTTGGGCCCAGGGCAGTGGCTCTGCCCGGCGCCCTTGGCCGCGGAGCTGCGATCCTGGTGGGATGAACTGAGGAGCGCTACCCGTCTGCACGACGGGTAGCGC
>JBOGGT010000139.1:0-11228 GCA_050744225.1 Acidimicrobiales bacterium
GCGGGGAGGGCCGCTTCGACCGGGAGTTGGTTCCGGTGCCGATCCGCGACGCCAACGGGAACGAGACCGGCGAGGCCCTGACCTCCGACGAGGGCCTCCGGCCGGGAACCACCGTCGAGATCCTGGCCAACCTCAAGCCTGCGTTCCAGGCTGACGGGGTGGTGACTGCGGGAAACTCCTCCCAGATCACCGACGGCGCGGCCGCGGTGCTGGTGATGAGCGAGGAGCGCGCCGCCGACCTCGGCCTCACCCCGAGGGCGCGCTTCGTCGCCTTTGCCCTGGCCGGCGTGGACCCCCGGATCATGCTCACCGGGCCGATCCCCGCCACTGCCAAGGTCCTGGAGCGGGCCAAGCTCGCCCTCGACGACATCGACCTCATCGAGATCAACGAGGCTTTTGCATCGGTCGTGCTTGCCTGGGAGGCCGAGCACCACGCCGACATGTCACGGGTCAACGTGAACGGCGGCGCCATCGCTCTCGGCCACCCGCTCGGCGCCACCGGGGCCAAGCTCACCGCGACCCTGCTCAACGAGCTGGAGCGCAGCGGCGGGCGCTACGGCCTGCAGACCATGTGCGAGGGAGGGGGCATGGCCAACGCGATGGTGATCGAGCGCCTGGGGTAGGGCTCCGCCGTCGTGGGCGGGCACGGGTATTTCGAAAAATTGGGCTCAATTAATCCAACGACCGGTGACCGCCCACGGTCAGTGAGTCCTCCCAGTGGCCGGCCCAGGGTGGTCCGCCCGCAGGGAGATGACACTCAACGGCGCCGAGGCGCTGGCGCTGTAGTTGTCGAGGCCCACCCAACCCCCCGCGTAGCGCAGGAAGTAGCGCCGCTGCGGCGACGGCCTTGCGATGGTGACGCTCACCTTGCCCACCGAGCTGGTCCGCAGCTTCGCCAGGACAGAGTCGCTGCCCCGCCAGACCGGCACAGACTGGCGCCCCGACCACAGCTGCAGCGGTGCGCCGTCGAGCGCTCCGCAGGCGTCGGTTACCGCAGCGCTCACCACCGTGGAATCGACGTGCTTCACTGCGCTGAGCAGGGAGATCACCGGGGCTCCGCAGTTGCGGAACGATCCCAGCTCGTACAGGTCGGAGCCCCCTACTGCCCCCCCGGTGGTCAGGCGGCGGAACTGGGTCGAGTCTGCAAGCACCGAGGAGACCAGCGGGGCGGTGGCCCCCGCATCGGTCAGCACGACGTAGCCGGCGCCGGCCTCCCGCATCGCCACCCTCAGCTGGGCTGCGTCGTTGGGCTCGCCGGCCGCTCCGCTCGGTCCCCAACGCCCCAGCAGGACCATCCGGTGCTGGAGGTCGGCGCCGACGAAAGGAAGGGTCATCGGGTTGTAGCTCTCGATCGGCTCGGCGACTGTGGCGCTGTCGGGGACCAGGGACATGTCCGCGTAGGCGAACCAGGGGTCGGCCTCGGCGTAGCGCTCCGACACCGGCTCCGACATCAGCTTCACCACCTGGGCCAGGCCGGGGTTGACCACCTCCGCGCCGTTGGCCACGATGGTGTAGTCGCTCGGAGCGGTGGCCCACCACATGGTTGCCAGGGTGAGGCCGACGAAGCCGAGCCGCGGCACGCTGGACAGGCGGCGGGCCACGGGCAGGACGGCAACGGCCAGGCGCTCGCCGCAATAGGCCAGGCACACCAGGCCCACCCCGGCCAACCCGATGGTATAGCGGGTCCACCAGCCGGCCCCGGTCGCCAGGGAGATCACCACCACCGGGAGGACCACGCCTCCGACGAAGCCCAGGCGCTTGGCCCGCAGCGCCATGACACAACCCGCCACCAGCGCCGGCACGCAGAGCAGCAGCCACTGCGGCCCCAAGCCACCCAGGGCGCTCCCGTAGGTGTAGGTGTGTGGGGTCAGGTCGGTGGCCCAGGAGTAGATCATCTCGCCGAGGATGCCGAACGGCACGTGGTGCAGTACTGCCGGCTTGTTCGCCCCGATGATCTGGTTCGCCATGGTCCCATAGCCCGAGAACCCCAGCATCGAGACCGGGAAGAAGGGGTTGCCGTAGGTGACCCAGGTGCGGACATACCAGAAGGCGCTGAGGCCGGACATCGGCCCGAGCACCCAGCCCAGGGTGGCCCACAGGCGGGGGCGCAGGCGAGTTGGGTCGACTCTGGCCCTGTCGGTGGCCCGCCAGTAGACCACGATGGTGATGATCACCACGAAGGGGATCAGCACCAGGTTCACCGACTTGACCCCCACCGCCAGGCCCGCCGCAGCGCCGGCGGGGAAGAGGTGAGCCACCAGCCCGACCACCCGGACCCCCCGCCGCCGGCTCGCCTCCACCGCCGCCAGGAGCAACCCGAGGCAAGCGAGCACGGTGGCCCCGGCCGCCACGTCGTCGTAAGCAGTGGCAGCCTGCAGGAACACCACCGGCAGGGCCATGAACCCCAGCCCCGCCGCCGCCGCGTACGCCGAGCGGACCTTGAGATGGCGCGCCAGGTTGGCCACCGCGAGGGCACCCATCAGGGCGAAGGGGATGACGGTCAACCCGGCGTAGGTCAAGGTGTGCAGGAAGGTCCCGGCCCACGCCGAGATAGCCTCCTGGTCCTGGGGGTACACGTCGGAGTAGAGGTTCTGCGGGCTGTGCACGATCGCGCCGTGCTGGATCCAGGTGGCGGGCCCGATGAGGTGGTAGGCCAGGCTGTCGAAGGAGATGTCGGGTAGGCGCACCGCAATTGCCGCCTGCCAGGCGTACTCGGCGACCACTGCTGCGGCCAGCAGCGCTACCACGGGGTGCCGCCAAAGACCCAGCGCGCAGCGCTTCGCGGCCCGGAGCGCCACGGCGTTGGATGCCCGCAGCGAGTCCCGCCCAAGCCAGGCGACGCAGGCCACCTCGGCCGCTGCGAGCACCAGCGCCCCGGCGCTCAGCCCGATCGGGTTGAGCTGGCGCAGCGCCCCGCCCACGAAGAGCACCAGGCCAGCCATCTGGGCCAGGAGCAGCACCAGGTAGGTGGTCGCGATGGTGAGTGGCCGGCGTAGGCCGAGGGCGGCCGTGAGGCACCACACCCCAGCAACGGTGGCGAAGGTGGAGATCGCGAGCAGGGTCAATTCGAAACACCCTTGCGTGTCGAGCGTCGCAGGCTGGCGACCCGGAGCAGTACCAAACCGGCGATCAGCAGGGACACCGCGACCATGGCCAGGCCAACCGAGTCGAAGCCGGTGTAGGCGAGGCCACCACCGACGATGCCCCCACCCCCCACGATCCCGCCCCCGATGGCGCCACCCCCATACATCAGGGTGCTTCCTGGTCGGGGGGGTTGCCGGCCTGCCCGCGAACGCCGGCCTGCCCGCGAACGCCGGCCTGCCCGGGGGCGACTACCTGCGGACGGCGGGTGCCGAGAGCCACCTTGCCGAAAAGGACCAGGGCGACCAGAGTTCCGGCAACTGTGAGCAGGGAGCCGAAGACGACGTGCGACCACTCGAAGCCGACGTGCGGGCCCCAGGTGTAGGTTGCGAAGCCGATCATCCCCAGACGGGCCAGGTTTGTGAGCACCGCCACCCCTGCCGCCAGCAGCCCGGCCGCGGTCACCCGGCCCAGGTGGAGCCGCCCGGCGGCGGCGAACAGCCCGGCGAGGACGAGCAGCGGCCCAGCGATGAACGCAGCGCTGCACTCGCCGGTGATGGTCAGGCCGCGGATCGCCGGGGTGCCGACGGACCAGTAGAAGCTGTGGGTCACGCCAACTGTCAGCGTGCGGGTCTGAGTGACAAGCCCGGTGAGCCACCCGCCCAGCGTGGCCTCGAAGGTCCGGAACCCGGGATTGGCGATTATCAGGAGGGCCCCCCCGCCGACCAGGGCCAGGGTGGCTGCGACCCGTTTGGCAATCCGGCGCCGGCCTCCCCCCGCCCGGCGGGCTCGTGCTCCAACGGTGGGTTCGGTGTCGGGGGTCTCGGGCATCACCACCACTAGCGGCCGGCCGGCCACCATATGCGCAACCGAATCCAGCTCACAGACCGCTGAGCGCCACTTTGCCCTCCGAGCGGCCGCTCCCTATCCCGGAAGGATCCGTATTCGACCCGCGAGAGGGGCGCTGAATGTTCCAGGTGCTGACAGCACTGGCTGTGGCGGTCATGGCCACGGCCTTCTTGTACCTGGGCTGGGGGATGGGCAGCGGCTGGCGCCAGCTCCGGCGCAAGGGGGTCAGGGTCGGCCACCAGGCGAGCCTGGGCTACGGGCACCCCCACGAGCCCGCGCCGCCGGCGGGCTGGTTCGTCTACTTCCTGGTGCCCGCCCTAAACGAGGCCGAGGTGATCGGGCGCACCGTCAGCTGCCTGATCGGCAGCCAAAAGGCGCACGTGGTGGTGATCGACGACGGGAGCGACGACGGCACCGGGGCGCTCGCCAGCGCAGCCGGGCGGGGCGAGATCACCGTGATCCGCCGGGAGCTTCCCGAGGCCCGCCAGGGCAAGGGTGCGGCCCTCAACGCCGGCTACGCGTTCGTTTCCACCGACGTGTGGCGGCGCGGCTTGGATCCCGAGTCCGTGATCGTCTGCGTGATGGACGCCGACGGGCGCCTGTCCGACGGTGCCCTGTCCGAGGTGCTGGGCTGCTTCGACGACCCTGTAGTCGGGGCGGTCCAGCTCTCGGTCAGGATCCGCAACCGGGACACCTTCCTCACCGCCTACCAGGACTACCTCTTCTGGTCCATGGCCGCCATGTCCCAGTTCGGGCGCATGGCGACGGGCACCGTGTCGCTGGGGGGCAACGGGCAGTTCAGCCGGCTCACTGCCCTGCGCGGCCTCGGCCCCGAGCCCTGGTCGGAGTCCCTGACCGAGGACCTGGACCTGGGGATCCGCCTCGCCCTGGACGGCTGGGTGTCCACCTCGGCGCCCGGGGCGGCGGTGGACCAGCAGGCGGTGGCGACCCTGGATCGCCTAGTCCGCCAGCGTCGGCGCTGGTACCAGGGACACATGGCCGCTGGCAAGCACATCCCGGCCATCTGGCGCTGCGGGCGGCTGCCGCATGCCCGGGCGCTGGAGCTGGTGGCCTACCTGAGCGTGCCCTGGGTGCTGGACCTGCCCTGGTCGATCCTGTTCCACGTCTGCGTGATCGGGGTGCTGGCGCACCTCACCCTGACCTTCGGCCTGGGCAACACCTGGGCGGTCCCCTTCGCCATCGCGGGCTTCTACGTGGCGGTGTTCTTCCCCTGCATCTGCTGCGGCCTGTTCTACTGGCGCCGGGACCGCCGGGTGGGCCTCGACCGGGCCCTGCTGTTCGGGCACGCCATCGTGGCCATGAACTACGTCTCCTTCTACTGCGCCTGGACCGCGCTGTTCCGCCTGGTGCGGGGCCAGAACAGCTGGGTCAAGACCTCCCGCGAGCGCGAGCCCGGCGGTGGCGCCCACACCGGCTTCGTCGCCCCCGAGCCGGCGGTCGCCGTGCTCGCGGTGTCGCCGACGGCCCTCCACTTGCACCCCGCTGACGGCGCCACCGGGGCCGCCCTGGCGCGCGCCGTGCTGTTGTGCCAGGCCCGCCTGCGGGCTGATGGCTTGGAGGTGGAGCTGCCCGCAGGCGCCCCCGACGCGGCCGCAGCCGTGGAAGCCGCGGCCCGCCTGCACCGCTCGGCCCCGCCCCGCCTGCACCCCCTTCATTGAAATCTGCTCGGTGGTGCCACCCCGCCGTGCCCACCCCCGACCCGCGGTCTTTTAAGCCGCATGAGTGGCCGCTTACAGGTGTGGGGTCCGCCGATAGCCCCCCTCCGTCGGAAAGCCGAGCACGGCCCGAGAAAGAAAGGCTATGCCATGCGCACAACCAGATGCATCCTGCGCACCGCCGCCGCCGGGGGCTTCGCCCTGGGCACGACGATCGCGCTCCCCATGGCCGCGGCCAACGCAGCCACCAACGTCGTGGCGGACGGGAACTTCGCCACCCCCGCCGTGTCCGGGGCCGGGGCCTACAACGAGTTCTGCGTCAATGCGACCCCGTACTGCGCCGCCGGCAACTCGACCTTCGGGCCGTGGACCGTCAGCAGCGGCTCAGTTGACCTCAACAGCGCCGGCCTGTTCCCCCCACCCGCGGGCGACCCCGCCGGGACCCAGAGCGTTGACCTGGACGGCCTCAACCCCGGCTCCATGTTCGAGTCGCTGAGCCTTGCGGCGAACACCGTCTACCACGGGAGCTTCGAGGTCAACTACAACGTTGTGCCACCTCGACCAGGACCTTCCAGTTCGGGATCGGCGCCGGCGCTTACAACAACGGCTTCAGCTACGACCCGTCGACCCAGCACGGGTGGGTGAAGGAGACCTTCTCCGTCTTCATTAGCGCCGCGGGCACATACAAAATCTTCTTCACCAGCACAGACGCCGCCTCGAGCAGCTGCGGGGCGCTCATCACGGACGTCAGGATGCACGCGGTGCCGACAACGGGTACGCCGCTGGCTAACCCTGTCGTGTACGGCCCCGCGGCCGGGCTCGTCGGGCTGGTCGGCGCCGCCTGGTACCTCCGCCGCCGCCGCCGCCCCGCCTCCGCGATCGCCTGAACCGCTGCCAGGGGCTCCCTGGCTTGGCGCACTAGAGCCAAGGCCCCGCCCCTGGAGAGCGGGGCCTTCGTTCGCTCCCACCACTGCCCGCTCTAGGGGTTGGGCCACCGGTGGCCCCGCCCCCGCCGAAGGGGTCGGGAGTTTACTTGGCCGCCAGTGGGGAGTGCAACTTGGCCATTGTCAGGCGGGGCAGGCCCAGTGCGACTGGCCACCTCGAACCCCAAGTCCTCGGCCAGGGCACGCCGAGCGGCGCGGTTAAGCCCTACCTCATAAGGCTGGGATTCAGCGCTCACGGGTGGCGACGAGGTGTCGGATCGCCTCGGTGCCCGTTACCACTACCTCTGTGTCCCTCAGTGCCTCTAGCGCTTCTGGGTCTGAGAGCACCGCGATGGTCTCCAACAAGGCCTCCAGGGCCCCTGCGGGCACCACGTCAGCTACGTGCTCCCCGCCCGCGGTGATTGCCACCGTCTCGCCGTTGGATCCGCGAGCCACAGCTTTCTCCCACGAGGCGGCCTGTGCGAGGGCCAAGTGCAACTCATCAGCTGACACGACAACGGGGTTGCTCACCAAACCAACGCTCCCAGTGGCCGCTTAGAGGTGTGGGCACCGATGGCCCCACCTCCGTCGGAGGGCTATTGACACAGCACAGAAAGGCATGCCATGCGCAACACCAAAGCTCATGCCCGCACCCGGGGCCGTCACCTCGGCCCCCGGTCAGCGACAGGCCGAGCCAACACGATACTTCTGCCCGTTGCCGCTATGGGGATCCTCGGCATCTCGCTCTTCGCCCCGATAGCAACGGGAACCGCCCACGCTGAGACGGCCACCGCCACCCACGTCACCGACACCGTCGGCAACATCGTGGCCGACCGTGTATTCTCGAGGCCGGCTGTGACAACAGTTTTTACCACCTACTCTCCCGGCAGCCAGATAAACGGCGTGTGGACCGTCCTCGGAAGCAGCGCTTCAGGCGCCGGCGTCAACCTGAGCAGCAACCAGTACATCCCACCCCCAACCAACGACGTCTCCACCGCTCAGACCGTCGACCTCACCGGCAACGACCTCAATACTGACACCGCGGAGCCCGATGGGATAGAGCAGACCATCCCGACCGTCTCCGGGGACACCTACACGGTGTACTTCCAGCTGTCCGATAACCCCTACGGTGAGCCCGCCGTCGGGGCAGACACCCTAAGCGTCCATGCGACCGATGTGACGAGCGGGAACTCGGTCGGGCCCGTCACCTCCTACACCGGCCCGACGACCTCCTCGGCGTCCAGCTCGGCGGCGATGAACTGGGAGCCAGAGTCCTATACCTTCACCGCGACGGGGCCCAGTACTGTCCTCGCGCTGGACAGCACCACCCAGAACGCGACCGACTACGGCCCGGTCGTCACTAACGTCCAGACCGGCATCACCGAGAACGAGGTGATCCCCACAATCGCGGCTTGCGCGACCGGCACGTTGACCCTGGAGGAGCGGGGCCCTGACGGCAACAGCAGCGGCCACACCTGGTCGGCGGACACGAACCTCCCCTCCGGAGTCACGTTAGCCTCCGGCGATGGCAACACCGAGGTCTCGCCGAGCGAGGTCAAAGCAGGTCCCTTCCCTGGCGCGGTCCAGGAGTTGACCTACCAGGTGACCGTACCGTGCTCCGCGACGCCGGGTAGCATTCTCACTGCAACCACCGCTTCGACGTTCACGTCGTCCGACGGACCGGTCGCATCCATCGACGTGGAGATCGACGTGGCCCCCGTCGCTGCCAGCCCCCTGGCCAACCCAGCCGTGATCGGGGGGGCCTTTGGGACCGTGGTGGTGGTGCTGGGCGGAGTGGTGCTCTTCCGCCGTCGGCGCCTGAGCCAAGCCCAGTGAGCCGGGCCGGCAGCCCGGCAAGCGGGGTCCGGCTACCCGCCGCCGGGCTGTCGCCGCCGCCGGCGCCTGGAACCGGCGGGAGCGGCCCACTTCCGGGCGGGCCAGCGAGCAACGTCCAATCCAGGTACCGAGTAGCGCAAGCGCCCCCACCAGGTTCGGAGGGGGCGTTTGCCCTGGGTCCACAGGCGGCCCGCCGGTTGCTCGCCCAGCTGGAGTGGGATCACCCGGTGGGATGGCGATAGGTGGGCGGGCCTCGTCAGCGGGGATTAGGCGAGATGATCGAGCCCAACAGGGCCTCTAACTCCCGGCCCGCCACCCGCTCTGGCGCCCGGAAGCTGGCTCGGATCCGTTGTTGCATCTCGGCCGGATCAGCGTCTCGCCAAGCGATGGACCAGCCGGCCTGGCGGGCAAGCAGGCTCACAAAAGTCGTCGTCGAGCGGGTGTGCCCTCCCTGAAGGGATGCCAAGCGAACAACTCGGACTGGACCTGGCTGAGCTTGGCCACAAAGGCCTCCGTCTCCAGGCCACGAAGCTGGGAGTCCTGCGCCAGGCGCTCGAAGATCGCGAGGCCGTACGCCATCCGCGGCAGCGGGTGAAGGTCGGGGCCCTTGGACATGGCGATCGTGCGGAGTTTGCCTGCCCAGTCGTACACGTCTTGGAAGATGTGGCGATGCACCGCCTGGAGATGGGCAATGTCCCAGCGGCCTCGGAGGCGAACGGTCCCCTGCTCGAGCTGGTTGATCCGGGCGGTTGTGACACTGCCTTCCACCCGATACAGCTCGGCTTCTGTCGTGATTCCGAGGAGGTTGCGGAGAACCTCCGTACCTGGGATCAGGTAGGGATCGATCGGCACCGGTAAGGGCGGAGGTACTCGGCGATGGCCTGCTCAGAGGTGAGCTCGCCGGTGATCACGCGCTCCTCGAGCTCTTCCATCTCAGAAGAGATCGTACCCCCAGCGAAGGCAACGATGGCCCGGGCGTTTTCCGAGGCCTCCCGCCGGCGAGCCTGCGCGGGTGTGTCGGTGCGGACCTCGGCCATAGCCGCAGTATAGCAGGAAATGCCACCACCTCGTCGGCAAGGGACCCCTTGCTCGCGCACCGCGGCCGCCATCACCTGAACCGCGTGAGTGGCCCGCTGACCAGGGGACCACCCGAGCAAATTCCAGGCCGGCCAGCAGCCCAGCGGCTTGACCGCCGGGCTGCCGGGCCGGCTCACTGGGCTCGGCTCAAGCGTCGGCGGCGGAAGAGGACCACTCCGCCCAGTACCACCACCGCGGCCCCAAGGGCGCCCCCGAGCAGAGCTGGGTTGGCCAGATCGCTGGCAGCGGCGGGGGCCACCGTCACGCTGAATGGGATGGTCGCCCGGCCGGTGGTCGGGTCCCAACCTGTAGACGAGGGGTTCAGGGGAAGTCCGAGGTCGGTCATCCTGAACTCGCCGCCAGTGAGGGTGGAGCCCGGCGTAGCTGAACCCGGGACGCTGAGGCCTGGGGTAATTGGCCGCCCATTGCCCTCCAGCGGGTAGGTGCAACTGGAGGTGGCGAAGTTACAGCCCGGTCCGGTCAAACTCGCCAGCGTGCTCCCGCCAGGGGCGCTCACCGTGGTCAGCATGACCAGTCCGATGTCGTTGTGGTATTGGAGTGTGGGCCCGGCGCCATTGGTGTCGCCGGCCGCGATGCTCGTTGTACCGCCCGGGATGCTGAGGGTGTAGTCCGAGCCGGCGCCGAGGTAGGCGTAGCTGAGCTCGCCCTGGAAATCCTGGTCGGGGGCCCCATTCGGCACGGGCGTGGCGCAGGGACCACCGCCGATGGTGAGCGGCGCGCTGTTCGACGGGTTCGGACCCGAGTACGGTCGGGTCGCGACCTGTTGGCCGTCGAGCAGCAGGTGGAGGGTGTTGCCGGAGCGAACCAGCTCGGCAAAGTGCCACGCGCCGTCCTCGGGACCGGTCGCCAGGGCACCGCTGAACTCGGTGCTGGAGGTGGCCCCGACCACCTGGACGTAGACTCCGCTGTTGGCCAGGTCCACCTGCAGCCACTCGCCGGCGCCGCTGCAGTCGGCTTGCTTGCTCAAAAGCTCGATGTTGCCAGCGGCTTGGGTGGTCTTGAAGTGCACGCCGATGGCAAAGTCGCCGCTACCCAGGTTGCCGACGGTGGTGTCGGCGTCGGTGAGCGTGGTGCTGCCGTCGAGGCTGAACGACTGGGGCGGGCCACCGGAGAAGTTGTCGGTGGCGTACTGGGCGGTCCCATTCCAGGTAAGGCTGGTGCCGCCCAGGAGGTTGGCCGTGGTGCCGTCGCCTGTGAAGTACCCAGAAGTCCCGTTGAACACGGCGGCCGAGGCGGGCAAGCTCCCGGCCAGAGGAACAGCCAGCGCGACCGCGGCGGCAAGCCCGGCGCCAGCGAGAATACGGCGAACCATCATCACAGTCAGAATCCCTCTTGGTTAGGCGGGTCAAGCCCGCGCTGGTCGTGAATGACAACGGTCAACATCCAACCGCAGTCACAATCGTGGTCACACTTACTATGGCGACCAGTGGGGCCTCGAAGTGTGCTTGCAGAGGAGGCAGGTCAACGTGACGGCGGTCTTTGCGATCACTCCGGGGCAAGCTCTCGACGGTCCCTAACTAATCTGTCAGCTCCCCGTCCTCAAGGGTGGGGTCCTGGCGCGCGATAGCACGCTCCAGGCGCACGCTCTCGGGCGCAAGCACCTCGGCCACCCCACCCATCGCCCGGCGGCACCGGGCTAACACCCGCAGCGCCTCCACCTGGCGCCCGCTGCGGTAGAGTGCAAGTGCAAGCTGGCGCCACAGGCGCTCGCGCTCGGGGTGGCGCCAGGTCATCGCCTCCAGGTCCGCCACCAGTTGGTAGTCCA
>JBOGGT010000140.1:0-2916 GCA_050744225.1 Acidimicrobiales bacterium
CTCCGGGCGAGGCGAGGCGGTTAGGCTGACCGGGGTGTCGACGATCACCACCACCCCGGAGGCCGTGACCCTAACCCTCCCACAGGGTCCCTTCTCGGCCTCGGACCTGGACGATATTCCCTGCGACGGCCGCAAGTGGGAGGTCATAGACGGGATGCTCGTCGTGAACCCGTCTCCGATCGGACGGCATCAGACGTGCGTCGGAGAGCTGTATGTCCTACTCAGGTCGGCCTGCCCGGCCGAGTTCCGGGTGATCCTGTCTCCCTACGACTGGGTGACGCCGAGCGGTGACCGACTGGAACCCGACCTGCTGGTGGTTCGCCGCAGCGAGTTCGAATCCGGCGGCCACCTCCACGCCACCCCGCTGCTGTGCGCGGAGGTGCTCTCTCCGTCAAACCCGGCCTACGACACTGCGGTCAAGCGGGCGAGGTACGAGGCGCTGGGGGTGCCGGCTTACTGGATGGCGGACCCGGTTTCGCCGGGCAGGCTGGTAGCGCTGAACCTGGTCGGCGGCCAGTACCAAGAGGTGGCCGACTGCAGTGGAGCCCAGCCGTTCGAGGCTGCCTTCCCGTTCCCGGTGCGGGTACTCCCCTCGGACCTGGTGGATTAGGCTGGCGTTGTGTCGGTCGTTACCACAAGCCCAAGGGTGGTCAGCCTGGTGGTCCCGAACCGGCCCTTTGTGGCCTCGGACCTGGACGATGTCGAGTGGGACGGTCGGCGATGGGAGGTCATAGATGGGATGCTCGTCGTGAGCCCGGCGCCGTTTGCGCCGCACCAGTGGAGCATTGGCCAGCTTCACCTGCTCCTCTATGAGGCGTGCCCGCCGGGAATGCTGGTAATGCTCTCGCCCTTCGACTGGAAGCCCCCCGAGGGGGACATGCTGGAGCCGGACCTGCTGGTGATGCGCGACGAGGACTACCAGAACGGCCCGCTGCGCAACACACCGTTGCTGGTCATCGAGGTCCTCTCGCGCTCCAACCCCTCCCTCGACACCGCGGTCAAGCGGGCGCGCTACGAGGCGCTCGGTGTCCCCGCATACTGGATCGTCGACCCGATCCCGCCGGGGAGCGTGCTCTGCCTCCGCCTGGTAGAGGGCCGATACGACGAGGTTGCGCGCTGCAGCGGGGACGAGTCATATACCGCCGACTATCCCTTCCCGGTCCGGTTGACCCCATCCAAGCTGGTGCGCTCCTTCTCCCGGTAATCTGATCCCAGGCCGATCGCAACCGTCTCCCTGCCGGTCCAGCGGGCTGCTCTCAGCAGTCGATCGCGATCCGGAGAGCGGCGCACGCTCCGGCAAGCTCGCCCCACCAAACCTCACCCCGCCTGGGGTCGTCTACCAAGGCTCTTCGATGATCGCATCGCGCAAGGAGGCCAGAGCGAACACGGCGGCAGGTTCGACCGGGGGGGGTGGGGAAGTTTAGTGCTGTATAGCAACGTTAAACTTCCCCACCCCCCTGTTAGCCGGACCCGGGCGCCGCAGATGGCAGGATGGAGGGGTGCCTGACGCCCCCGAGCCCACCGAGACCATCGCCTTGTTGCGCAAGACCTTCGAGGAAGGGGTGACCCGGCCCCTCGCCTGGCGCAAGGAACAGTTGCACGCCCTGCGAGCCCTGGTGAGCGAGAACGAGGACGACCTGCTCGCCGCGCTCGCATCAGACCTGGGCAAGCCGCCGGTCGAGGGCCTGGTGAGCGACCTTGCTTTTGTGGGCAGTGGGGTTGACGAGGCCCTGAAGGGATTGGACTCCTGGACCCGGCCGGAGCGAGTCCGGGTCCCGCCGGCTCAGCAGCCCGCCAGGGCGAGCATTGTGCGCGATCCGCTCGGGGTGGTCGCGGTGATCTCCCCGTGGAACTACCCGGTCCACCTGCTGCTCGCTCCGATGGCAGCGGCGATCTCTGCGGGAAACTGCGTGATCGGCAAGCCCTCCGAGCTGGCCCCAGCGACCTCGGCCACCCTGGCCCGACTGGTCCCGCGCTACCTGGACACCACCACAGTCGCCATCGTCGAGGGCGGGGTCGCCGAGACCCAGGCCCTGCTAGCGCAGCGGTTGGACCACATCTTCTTCACCGGCAGCACCAGGGTGGGACGGTTGGTGATGGAGGCCGCAGCCAAGCACCTGACCCCGGTGACCCTGGAGCTGGGCGGGAAGAGCCCGACCCTGGTCGACGCCGATGCCGACCTCGAGGTGACCGCGCGGCGCATTGCCTGGGGCAAGTACCTCAACGCCGGCCAGAGCTGCGTGGCTCCGGACTACGTGCTGGTGGCCCGCGGGGTCCAGGACCGCCTGATCACCGAGCTGGCGAGCGCCATCCGTCGATTTTACGGCCCCGACCCAGAGCTCAGCGCCGACTATGCCCGCATCGTCAACGACCACCACTTCGGCCGTCTGGGTGTCCTGCTGGCCGGCAGTGCTTCTCAGGTGGTCATCGGGGGCCAGGCGGACCGGGACACCCGTTACATGGCTCCCACCGTACTCAACGACGTACGCCCGGATGCCCCGGTGATGGAAGAGGAGATCTTCGGGCCGATCCTGGCGGTGCTCGGGGTGGCGGATATGGACGAGGCGGCCGCCTTTGTGCGGGCTCGGCCAAGCCCCCTGGCCCTGTACGTGTTCACCCAGTCGTCCGAGACGGCGGACCGGGTATTGGCCCAGACCGCCTCGGGAGGGGCGTGCGTCAACACGACCCTGGTGCACCTGGCGGTCCCCGAACTGCCCTTCGGCGGGGTGGGGGCAAGCGGGATGGGCTCTTACCACGGCCGCCACGGGTTCGAGACCTTCAGCCACCAACGGGCGGTGCTGCGTAAGCCCACCCGGCCGGAGCTGGGCGTGGTCTACCCCCCGCACAACAAGGCCAAGGCCTGGGTGCTGCGCAAGGCGCTCAAGTAGGCTTTCGTGGGCGCGCTGGCGCGGGACG
>JBOGGT010000141.1:0-12569 GCA_050744225.1 Acidimicrobiales bacterium
GTGGGGAAACTAGCGCGCGTATAGCGCGCTCAAGTTTCCCCACCCCCCATGATTGGCACTCGCTGATAGCGTCTGGTGGATGACCGATTGCCTGTTCTGTCGAATCGTCGCCGGCGAGCTGCCGTCGGACCAGGTGGCCACCACCGAGGCCACCTATGCCTTCCGGGATATCGAGCCGGCAGCGCCGGTGCACGTCCTGGTGGTGCCCCGCGTGCACATCGACAGCGCGGACGCGCTGAGACCCAACCACGCCGAGGTCTTGGCCGAGATGCTGAGCACGGCGCAGGCGGTGGCGCGATCCGAGGGGGTGGCGGCCAGCGGCTACCGGCTGGTCTTCAACGTCGGGGAGGACGCGTTGAACTCGGTCGCCCACCTGCACCTTCACGTGCTCGGCGGTCGTCGGATGGACTGGCCGCCAGGATAGCGTGCTGGGTTTCGCGCAAAAACAATGGCCAACAGCAGCCGCAGTGGGCCTGCCCGGCTGGTAGCTTCAGCTCTGTCAAGCCGTGTCCACGACCCAGGTCAAGATCCTCGTCCCCGGCAACCACCTCATGGTCGGCTTGCTCGGCCAGCGCGATGAGCTGCTGCGCCTGGTGGAGGCGGCCTTCGTCGGCGCGACGATCCTGGTCAGGGGCAACGAGATCACGGTGGACGGCGAGGATGCCACCCGGGTCGGGGCGCTGTTCGAGGAGCTCGTGCTGCTGCTCGAGCGCGGTCACGGACTCGACGCGGTGAACGTGGAGCGCACGATCGACATGGTCAAGGCGAACGAGCGGCCGTCTGATGTGCTGTCCGCCGAGGTGCTCCGCTCCACCAGGGGACGCAGCGTGCGTCCCAAGACCGCGGGGCAGAAGCGCTACGCCGACGCCATGGCCACCAACGTGATCACCTTCGGGCTCGGGCCTGCGGGAACCGGCAAGTCCTACCTGGCCGTTGCCCTGGCCGTACAGGCCCTGCAGGACAAGACCGTGGGCAGGATAATCCTCACCCGCCCCGCGGTCGAAGCCGGAGAGCGGCTCGGATTCCTGCCGGGGGACCTGATGGCCAAGGTGGACCCCTACCTTCGCCCGCTCTACGACGCCCTTCACGACATGTTGGAACCCGACGGGATGACCCGCCTTATGGAGCGGGGTACCATCGAGGTGGCTCCCCTGGCGTTCATGCGCGGGCGCACTCTGAACGGCAGCTTCATCATCCTGGACGAGGCGCAGAACACCACCCCCGAGCAGATGAAGATGTTCCTCACCCGGATCGGCTTTGGCTCCAAGCTGGTGGTCACCGGAGACATGACCCAGGTCGACGTGCCGGGAGGGCGGTCTGGCCTGGTCGGGCTGGAGGACATCCTCACCGGTATCGAGGGGCTGGCCTTTGTCCACCTGACCCACCGGGACGTGGTGCGCCACCGAATTGTGGCGGACATCGTGTCGGCATACGAGCGAGCCACCGCCGCGCCCGCGCCCCCCGTCCGCCCGGAAGCGCCCGCGCTATGACTCCGGCGGTGAAGAGTGCGTCGCCAAACCCGGGACTTGTGGTTTTTGCCGCAGACGAGCAGTCTGCCCATCCGGTCGACCTGGAGCGCTGGCGGGACCTGGCGGTCGCGGTTCTCGACGCAGAGGGACTGCGGGGCGAGGTCGAGGTCTCGTTGCTGTTCCTGGACTCAGAGGCGATGGCTGATCTCAACCGGCGCTTCTTGGACCGCAGTGGCCCCACCGACGTCCTGGCCTTTCCGATCGACGACGAGCCGGCCGAAGGAGGGCGGTCGCCGGACGCCGGGGGAACCGGTCCGGGTTGGATGCCCGCGGACCCCGAGGGCCTGCCCCGGTTGCTCGGCGACGTGGTCATCTGCCCCGAGGTGGCGCACCGCAATGCGCTGGCCGGCGGTGGGTCCCTCGATGACGAGATCGCGCTGCTGGTCGTGCACGGCTTGTTGCACTTGAACGGGATGGACCACGAATTGGAGCCCGAGGCCACCCAGATGGAGGCCCGGGAGCGCGAGCTGCTGGCCGGGTTCTACCGCCCTGCGCCAGGCCCGGATACCCCGGCGACCCCGCAGACCCCGCAGATCCCGCAGTCCGCCGACCAGCCAGGCACTCGGGAGAGCCGATGAAGCCCCCAGAACCCCTGTCGGCGGTGGCAGCCGCCCGGTTTGGGGGGGTGGACGTCATCCTGGTGGTGGTGATCGTCATCCTGGTCATCGTGTCTGCTGCTCTGGCTCTGGCCGAGACCAGCCTCACCCGGATGAGCAGGGCCAGGGCGATCAGCCTGGCGGATGAGTCCCGGCGCGGCTCTACCATGCTGGTCCGGCTCATGGAGCACCCCGAGCGGTTCTTGAACCCGGTCCTGCTGTTGGAGCTGGTGTGCCAGCTGGTGGCGGCCAGCCTGGTGGGCGTGGTGGCCTCCAGCCTGTTCGGCCCGCTCGGGGTGGTGCTGGGGATCGTGTTCGAGGTGGCGGTCATATTCATCCTCGGCGAGGCCATCCCGAAGAACTGGGCCATCCGCCACCCGACCCGCTCCGCCCTGCTGGCAGCCCCCCTGGTCACCACCCTCACCCGCTTCCCACCGATCAGGCTGCTGGCGGGGATCCTGATCGGCCTGGCCAACCTGGCCCTGCGGCGCAGCGGAACGGCCCAGAGCCCGTTCGTCACCGAGAAGGAGCTGCTGGCCATGGCCGATGTCGCCAGTGAGGGCGCAGTGATCGAATCCGAGGAAGCTGCTCTGATCCACGCAATCATCTCTTTCGGTGACACCGTCGTGCGCGAGGTGATGGTCCCCCGTCCCGACATGGTGACCGCCCGGGCGGGGGACACCGTGGGAGAGGTCATCGAGGTTGCGATGGCGGCGGGCTACAGCCGGATCCCGGTCCACGACGCCACCATCGACGACGTGGTCGGGGTGGCTTACTCCAAGGACCTGACCAGGGCCGAGCACGACGGCAGGCTCGACGAGGAGGTTCGCGGCGTGATTCGCCCGGCCCGCTTCGTGCCCGAGACCAAGCCGGTGGCGGCCCTGATGCGCGAGATGCAGGACCAGAAGTACCACCTGGCCATGGTGGTGGACGAGTACGGTGGCACCGCCGGACTGGTGACCCTGGAGGACCTGATCGAGGAGCTGGTCGGTGAGATAGTCGACGAGTTCGACGTGGAGGAGCCGGTGTTCGTACCCCTGGCCAATGGGGAGTACCGGGTCAACGCCCGGATGCCGGTGGACGAGCTCAACGAGCTGCTCCACGCGGAGTTGCCCGAGGGCGACTGGGACACCGTGGGGGGCTTGATGCTGAGCCTGCTCGGCCACGTGGCCACCGAAGGCGAGGCGGTCTCCGAGGACGGCTACCGGCTGGTTGCGGAGCGGGTGCAGGGGCGCCGGATCGGACGCATTCGGATCTCCCGCCCCGAGCCGAGCCGAACTGACCCGGTCGAGCGCCCGCACGAATCTCCGCCGGGGGCGAACGGGACGTCGGTGGGCATCGGATGACGGCGGAAGAGGCTCAATTAATTAAAAGGTCGCAGACACACCTCCGGTCCGGGTTCGCCACCGTCGTGGGCCGGCCGAACGTCGGCAAGTCCACGCTGGTCAACCTGATCTGCGGTACCAAGGTCTCCATCGTCTCGGACAAGCCGGGAACCACCCGCTCGGCGGTCCGGGGGGTGCTGGAACGGCCGGGTTTTCAGTGCGTCTTTGTGGACACCCCCGGCCTGCACAAGCCCCAGACCCTGCTCGGCGAGCGGTTGAACCAGTCGGCCTCGGCGGCCCTGAGCGGCGTGGACGTGGTCGTGTTGGTGCTCGACGCCGAGGGGGGCATCGGCGGGGGCGACCGTTTCCTGGCCGGGCGGGTCCCGTCGGGCGCCCTGGTGGCCCTGAACAAGGTCGACCTGGTGGGCCGCTCGGCCGTGCTCACTCAGTTGGGGCTGGCGGGCAAGCTGGGCCTGGACGAGTATTTCCCGGTCTCCGCCACCACCGGGGAGGGGGTGGACGCCCTCACCGAGGCGGTACTGGCCCGGCTGCCGGTGGGGCCTGCCTGGTACCCGCCGGGGACGGTCACCGACGTGGAGGAGGCTTTCTGGGTGGCCGAGCTGGTCAGGGAGCAACTCCTGGCGGTGGTGCGCGACGAGCTGCCGCACTCGATTGCGTGCCGGGTCACCGAGTGGGAGTGGCCACGGGTACGCTGCGAGATCCTGGTGGAGCGGGACTCCCAGCGAGGAATCGTGATCGGCCGCGGCGGCGGTACCCTCAAGGCGGTCGGCACGGCAGTGCGGGCGCAGCTCCCCGCGGGCGCCTACATCGAGCTGTTCGTCAAGGTGGACCCCGACTGGCAGCGCCGGCCGGCCGCGCTGGCTCGCCTCGGCTACTAACCAGTCTTTGGATTAACTTTGCTCGGTGCCCTCCCCCGACCAGTGCCCAATCACCGCAGGTGAGCACTTAGTCTGGCTCGGTGAGGATCGCCTTCGTCACCGAAGTATGGCGTCCCTCCATCAACGGGGTGGTGACCCGGCTGGCGGCCACGGTGATCGAGCTGCGCAAGGCGGGACACGAGGTGCTGATCATCGCCCCTGAAGGGGGGGAGACCGACTTTTACGGGGCGGTGGTTCGGGGGATGCCCACCATCAGCGTGGGTTTCATCTATGCCGGCCAACCCTGGGGATGGCCGTTGGTGGGGCGGGTCCTGCGGTGGTTGAGGGATTTCGTCCCCGACGTGGTGCACGTGGTGAACCCGGTCTTCCTGGGAATCGCCGGGGTGGTGGCGGCATCCCGGGCAAAGCTCCCCCTGGTGGCCTCCTACCATACCGACGTCCCCAAATATGCTGCCTTTTACCACCTGGGGTGGGCTTCGGGGGGGATCTGGCGAGTGGTCCGCGCCCTGCACAACCGGGCTTCGGTCAATCTGGCTACCTCGGCCACCGCACTGGAAGAGCTGCGCAGCCACGGTGTCCGGTCCCCCCAGCTGTGGGTAAGGGGAGTGGATGCGGATCTGTTCAACCCATCGCGCCGGCCGGGTCTGCGCGCCAGCTTTACCGACGACCCCACGGTGGCGGTGGCCCTCTACGTCGGGCGTCTCGGGCCGGAGAAGGGCCTGGAGCGCCTCGCCCCGCTGGCCGGCGCAGCCGGGATCCACCTGGTTGTGGTCGGCAAGGGTCCTGAGGAGGAACGCTTGAGGGACCTGATGGAGGGGCCGAGCGTTACCTTCACCGGGCCGCTTCTTGGAGCCGAGCTGGCGGACGCGTACGCTGGAGCTGATGTATTCGTCTTTCCTTCAACCACCGAGACCCTCGGCCTGGTCATCCTGGAGGCCATGGCGGCCGGGTTGCCGGTGGTCGCCGCCGAGACCCCGGCCAGCGCGGAGTTGCTGAGCACGTGCCCAGCGAACCGACTGTTTCCTCCCGACCAACCCGAGCTGCTTCCCAAGCTGGTGGCTGAGGTGCTCGGCTCGATGAGCCTGGCCGAGCGCACGGACGCGTTGCGCGCTCAGGTCGACCGTTTCACCTGGGCCGCCGCGACAGAGGGCCTGCTGGCTCACTACCGAGCGGAGGTGGCATCGGGACCCGGCCGGAGTTGAAGTCGCGCGAGCCATCCGGGTCCTGGGCCGGTCGGTGGACGGGGAGGCGGTCCGGTCGGTGGGCCGGGAGGTGGGCCGAGTCCCGGATGGGGCGGTGGGCCTGGGCGTGGACGGGGCGGTGGGCTCAGCGAGATCCGGGCCCGGGTCCGCTCCGTTTGCGTGCCCAGATTGCCCGATTTGTCGTGGTCGGTGGGTCGAACGCGGTCATCGACTTCGCGTTGTTCGAGATCTTCATTCTGGTTCACCCCACCCGGGATCCCGACACCCTGGTGGCGTACAACACCGTTGCGGTGATCTGCGCCCTGGCCAACAGCTACCGGTGGAACCGGTCGTGGACCTTTCGAGGCAGCCACGCCTCCGCTGGCAGGGCGCTATGGCGCGAACGGCTGCTGTTCTTGGCGCAGTCGGTGCTCAACTTGGCGGTGAACGACCTGGCCCTCGCTGGGATCACTGTCCTGCTCAACCGGAACCACCTGCTGGCTCACGATACGACTGCGGCGAACAATATCGCCAAGTTTGTCGGGGTGCTGGTGGCCTCGACAACCAGCTTTGTTGCCATGAGGCTGGTGGTCTTCAGGGCTGGCAGGACTCGCTGCTAAGGGATAGTGCCCATGTGCGGCGATACCGCGTCGAGGGGCTAGGCGGCGGTTCCCGCCGGCACTGACGCCGGGGCCATCTCGCCCGCTGGCAGGGACGAGGCAACCAGGTCGGGCACGCGGGCGTGCCGAGCCTTGCGCTTGAGGAAGGGCACCTCGACTGCGTAGTGGATCGCCGCTGCGGCGGCGATGGAAATCGCCCAGTGGGCCACCTTCACCGCGTCGCTCAGGTTGGAGTGCCAGAGTCCAAGGAATATTGGGTACTGGACAAGGAAGAGCGGGTAGGAGATGGCGCCCATCCACACCATGAACCTGGTGCACAGCACCCAGTCGAGGATCGGCACACGCCCTACGGCGAGGCCCAGCACGATCGTGGCGGCGGCGAGGTCGATCAGTACCAGACCGCCCCCTTGCCATATCCCTGGGCGGTTGTACGGTGTGGCGAACAGGGCCAAGAAGACCACCGCCGAGGCAATCGCTCCAACGCCGAGAACTTGGTGGCGTCGCCGAGCCTGTTCTCCCAATGGACTGGCGTAGATGATTGCCGCTGAGCAGCCGAGCAACATGGCCAGACCCCTCACCAGGGGGTTTTCGTAGACGCTGAGCGAGGAGTTGGCCGGTGACCAGAACAGCGGAGCGAGGGCAGCGGAAATCACCGCCAAAGCCAGCGTGGCGGTGAGGAGGTGGTTGCGGCTTAGTCTCAGGCGGAGCATTCCGATCAGGATGAGCGGCCAGATCAAGTAGAACTGCGCCTCGATCCCGAGCGACCATGTGGGCGTCAGCAGGCCGATCACCTTGCCGGTAAAGACGGTGTAGAGGTTGCTGACGAAAAACAACGAGGTCGGAATGCCGGCGAAGGTCTGGTCCCGCGTGCCCGCCGGGATGAACAGGGCAGCGAGCCCGCTGGCCACCAGTACCACCACGAGCGCAGGCAGCAGCCGGAGCGCCCTTCTTTGCCAGAACCTGGCGATCGAGATCGATCCGTAGCGGTCCCACTCCCTGAGTAGCAGCCAGGTAATCAAGAATCCCGACAGGGCGAAGTACAGGTCCACCGCTGTCCAGGCCCCAGATGCCCAGCGCACGTGAGAGTGGTTCAGCAGGACCATGATGATGGCCGCGCCGCGTAGGCCGTCGAAGGCCCTCCAGCGCCCCGACTGTCGTCCCGGCTTTGGCTGTCCCCCCGGCCCCCCTGGCTGTCCCCCCGGTCCCCCTGGCCGTGCACTGGCGGGCCGTGCGGGTGCCGGCTGCGGTCGGGACTCGGGTGGTGCCACCGGCCACGGTTGACGGCTGGTCGGTTGAGCGGTCGGCTGCCGGCTGGTCGGTTGAGCGGTCGGCTGCCGGCTGGTCGGTTGACGGCTGGTCGGTTGAGCGGTCGGGCCGCGGAAGGCCAGGCCCGCGCGGGCCTCCGCCTGGAGCTGGGCTTGGAGGCGTCCTTGAGGGAAGCTTGTCGTCATCACCATCCTGTCGATGCTTCGGCTGACACGATAGCTGTGTGGGCGCCGGAAGGGTCCGTCGGAGAACAACTTGGACGGCGAGTCGATTCTCGAAGGTCCCACCAGCGCCGATGGAAACAGCGCCGTCCAAGTTGTTCTTCCTCGGACCCTTAGTCACGTCGGTGTCGCTCCGTCCATGAGTTCGGCGAGAGCTTCGGTGAGGAAGCGGTCTACAACCAGACGGTCGCGGGTACGGGCCATCGGGGGCAGTGCGCGGACCAGGTCCCACCGGTAGCTGGCGTGGGCCAGGCGACGGTCCAGGACGGCCACCACCCCTCGGTCGGAGCTGGAGCGGATCAGCCGGCCCGCACCCTGGGCGAGCATCATCGCCGCCCGGGGAAGGTCGACGGTCCGGAAGGCGGTTGGCCCGGCTCGTTCGCGCCGCGCCGCCACCAGGGGGTCGTCGGGTCGCGGAAACGGGATGCGGTCGATGACTACCAGGGAAAGCGTCGGGCCAGGGAGGTCGACCCCCTGCCAAAAGCCCATGGTGGCGAACAGGCAGACTGACTCGTTCTGGCTGAAGGTCGCCAACAGCGCTGCTTTGGGCAGCTCGTCTTGGGTCAGGATCTGGAACGAGGTCAGCGGCCTGACCGCTCGGGCTGCGCGGTGCATCCCTCTCCAGCTTGTGAACAGCGCGAGAGTGCGTCCCCCCGCGACGTTGATGAGACTGGCCAACTCCTCCTGCAGTGCTGGCTCTGCGTCCGGGTGGCGACGGTCCGGCAGGTGGGCGGCACAGTACAGCAGTGCATTGGTGGCGTAGGGGAAGGGGCTGCCGACATCGGCTTCGTCGAGCGATCCGGCGGGGATTCCCAGTCGGGCTCCCATGGCAAAGGGGACAGTGGCGCTGGTCAGGATGGCAGTGACCTCCCCCCAGAGGCACTGGGCCAGTTGGGCCGCGACCTCGATCGGAGCGACCCGAAGGGTCAGGTAGCGATCCCGCAACTGCTGAGCGCTCGGCGCGCCGGACCCAGCCTGCGCGCCGGACTCACCCTGCGTTCTGCCCTCGACCCAGGCGACATCGTTGCTCCCTATCCGAGAGAGGGTGGCCAGGCCCTCGGCGAGCTTGCCGGCGGACTGCAGCGCTCGCGCCCGGGCTGGATCAGCCAGTGCTCCTGCCGTGGAGGTCATATCGAACCCCAGCCTTCCCTGGCGTCCCCCCGGCTGGCGCATCGCGGCGGTCAGCCGGGACAGACGCTCGGTAATCACGGCGATGGCGTGGGACAGGGCTGCCTGCGGACCGCCAAGGTCGGACTCCAGGCGCCGGCCGACTTGGGGTGCAAGGGCTGCGTCCAGCAGGTCACCGGCCGCGTCCAACTCGCTGGCGAGGGCGGTCCGTTCGCCGCCGAGGAGCGGCCGAGCCGCCGAGGCGAGGTTGCGCAGCCGGACGGAGCTGATCTCCAGGCCCAGGCACGCGGTCGCGACGTCCTCCAGTTCGTGCGCCTCGTCGAATACCACCACATCATGATCTGGGAGCACCGCGCCCCCATTGGCGAGGTGCGCGCCGTACAGGTGCATGTTGGTGACCACGACGTCGGCTTGGCCAGCACGCTCGCGCGCCATCTCGGCGAAGCAATCGTTGCCGTTCGGGCAACGAGATCGCCCTGGGCATTCATTCGTGCCCACGCTCACCTGGCCCCAAGCCCGAGACCCAGCCTCGAAGGAGAGCTCGGCTCGGTCCCCGGTGCCGGTCTTGCGTGCCCAGGAGAGGATCTGGCGGGTTTCGTGCTCCAGACCAGGCAGGGGGCCGGCGTTGATCATCTCGCCGACCCGCTGGCGACACAGGTAGTTGGACCTTCCCTTGAGCACGGCGAATTCGAGATCTTTGGCCAGCGACCGCTTGAGGAGGGGCAGGTCTCGGGTGGCAAGCTGGTCTTGCAGAGCCTTGGTCGCAGTAGCTACCACGACGTGGCGACCAGAGAGGACGGCTGGAACGAGGTACGCGAGGCTCTTGCCGGTTCCGGTGCCCGCCTGGATCACGAGGTGCCGGCCAGTCTCTATCGAGCGAGCGACCGCCTGGGCCATCTGGCGTTGGCCGGGACGCGCCTCGCCGCCCCCTGGAAGCCTCGAAGTGACCTTGTCCATCGCCTTCTCGACCCTGATGTCGATGGATTGCTCCTTCACCGGGGTAACTCTAGTTCGACACGAGATTGGTCGTGGAGAAATGAGGTTCACCTTGGTCCCGACTCTGTCGGACCCCTGAGGGGGTAGGTTCGCAGGTTGTGAAACAGGACGGGCTGACCCCGGTTGCCTCCGGCATGATGATGCAAGCGCTGGGCCCGCAACCCGAGGGAATCGACCTGTCACGGGTCCCGGCCCATGTGGCTTGCGTGATGGATGGGAACGGTCGCTGGGCCGCCGGCAGGGGCCTGCCCCGGACAGAGGGCCACCTTGCCGGCGAGGAGGCCCTGTTCGATACGGTGGAGGGGGCGTTGGAGCTGGGAATCCGCTGGCTGACGGTGTACGCCTTCTCGACCGAGAACTGGCGACGACCGCCGGAGGAGGTGCGCTTCCTCATGCACTTCAACGAGAGCCTGCTGCTGCGGCGACGGGACGAGATCAACCAGATGGGCGTGAGGCTGCGCTTCGCCGGTAGGCGTGACTGGCGGGTTCCCCGGCGAATCATGCGCCGGATGGACGAGTCGGCGGAGCTGACCTCGCAAAACCGGCGGATGACCCTGACGCTGGCCTTCAACTACGGAGGGCGGGCCGAGATCGTGGATGCGGTGCGCCGGTTGGTGGCCGACGGGGTGCCGCCGAACAAAGTAGACGAACGAGCCATCCGTGCCAGGCTCTACTTTCCTGACATGCCCGACCCCGACATGATGGTCCGCACCTCAGGCGAGCTGCGACTGTCGAACTTCTTGCTGTGGGAGATGGCCTACAGCGAGTTGATCTTCGTGGATGTCTTGTGGCCCGATTTTCGCCGTCAGCACCTCGCCGAGGCGATCCGGGAGTTCCAGAGGCGCGACCGCCGCTATGGCGGCAGGGAGGAGTTGGCATGATCGTGCTGGCCGTCATCGGGGTCCTGCTCGTGCTGGGGGTCCTTGCCTTCCTGGCAGCGATTGGGCTCAGTTCGGCCTTCGCGCTACTGGTGGTGATCGTCGCCATTATCCTCATGGCCATGCACGGCGGGAGCCGGGCAAGCCGGCGCAAATAGGGGCCTCGGCTTGGCTCTGTACCGCGATCAGGGAGTCGTCCTGCGGACGATACGGTTGGGGGAGGCCGACCGTATCGTCACCCTCGCCACCTCGGGGCGGGGCAAGGTGCGCGCAGTGGTGAAGGGGGTGCGCAAGACAACCAGCCGCTGGGGGTCGCGCATGGAGCCGATGAGCCACGTGTCAGTGATCTGTTGGCAGGGCCGGGACTTGGACACCGTCACCCAGGCGCATGTACTGGACCACTTTCGGGTCGTTCGATCCGACCTGGACCGGCTGAGCCGGGCGAGGGTCGTCCTGGAGGTGGTTGACCAGGTCTTCCAGGAGGGCCAGGCCAATCCCAGGCTGTACTCCATGTTGGTTGGGGCACTGCGCACGATGGACAGCGCAGACTCACCCCTGGTCATGTCCGGGTTCTTGTGGAAGCTTCTGGCGCTGGAGGGCTCTGCGCCCGTGTTGGATGCATGCGCCCGGTGCTCGACCCCGGCGTCGGAGCTGAGGCCGGTGGGTCTGGTGGCCTTCGACCTGGTAGAGGGTGGGGCACTCTGCCGATCCTGCCGGCGGGGGATGCCTGTCAGTGGCGAGGCTCTGGCCGTGATCGGGCGGATTCTGGGTGGGGACCTGGCTGGAGTGCTTCGCGAGTTGGCCTCGCCCAGTCCGATCACCACCGAGGTGGACCACCTGGCGGCCTTCGCGCTCGAGCAACACCTCGAGCGCCGGATCCGCAGCCTCCACGCCCTCGACCACTAGGGATTCCTGGGTCGTCGTGGGCCCCCGGCCGTCCAGCTGTTGCAGTTATCCACATTTTAGGTGGATAACTGCAACAGCTACCCGACTCCCGGCCTGGCACATCCACCTGGCATACTATAGAAATGAAAGAGAATGAACGAAAGATTATGGGGGACGCGGCTACCCGACACGGACTGATCACTGCAGCCGATGCGCGCCGGCTTGGGCTCACCTACCGGATGGTCGAGACCAGGCTGGCCAGCGGCCGGTGGGTGGGCGTGGGCCGGGGCGTCTACCGGCTGGCCGGTGTACCGGTCACCTGGGAACAGCGGGTCTTGGCAACTTGTCTTTTGGGCGGTCGGGGGGCCGTGGCGTCGCATCACTCGGCCGCCGTGCTCTGGGGACTCGGTGACATCGTCGCTCGCTCGCCGGAGATCACGGTTCCACGCGGCTCCAGTGCCAGACGGGCTCGCCAGGTCGGTCGGGTCTACTATTCGGACCTCGGGGGCCGGGAAACTGCGCGGCGAGGCGCGATCCCGGTCACGACAGCTGAGCGCACGCTCCTGGATCTGGCGCTTCGCCTGCCTTGGCCCAGGCTGGTCGACCTGGTCGATGACGTGGTTTGTCGGGGCAAGTGCACTCCTGGGGGGCTGCGGGGATACCTTGTCTCCTTCGGGTCCAACTACCCAGGCCGGGGCAAGCTGTACAGGGTCCTGACTGAATGGACTCCCGGCCCATTGCCCGGGAGCAAGGAAGAGATGAGGGTGGCTCGGATCCTCAGCGCGCGACGGATCGAGCCGCCTGAGCGCCAGCACGAGATTTGGGACGACGGCAGCCTTGTCGCCCGTGTCGATCTGGCTTGGCCCTCCAGGGCGGTGGCCCTGGAGTTGCAGAGCCTGCGCTGGCACGGGCCCCCCGAGCGCTTCCACGCAGACCGGGGTCGCATCCTCAAGCTCAAAGCTCTCGGGTGGGACGTGATCGAGGTCACTCCTCGGCTATTGAATGCCGACGGCGGAGCGCTTCTGTGTCGCGCTGTCTCACAGGC
>JBOGGT010000142.1:0-18751 GCA_050744225.1 Acidimicrobiales bacterium
CCCCGAGGGGGTTGAGGATGATGTCGACCGGGGTGCCGTCGGCCATGAACGGCATATCCTCCACCGGCAGGATCTTGGAGATGACGCCCTTGTTGCCGTGGCGGCCGGCCAGCTTGTCTCCCTCGGAGATCTTGCGCTTCTGGGCCACGTACACCCGGACCAGCTCGTTCACCCCGGGGGGCAGCTCGTGGGAGCTGTCCCGGGAGAACACCCGGACGTCGATGACCTTGCCCTCCTCCCCGTGGGGGACCTTGAGGCTGGTGTCGCGGACCTCGCGGGCTTTCTCGCCGAAGATCGCCCGCAGGAGGCGCTCCTCGGGGGTCTGCTCGGTCTCGCCCTTCGGGGTGACCTTGCCCACGAGCACGTCGCCCGGCCCTACCTCGGCGCCGATGCGGATGATGCCGCGCTCGTCCAGGTCGGCCAGGATCTCCTCGGAGAGGTTCGGGATGTCCCGGGTGATCTCCTCGGCCCCGAGCTTGGTGTCCCTGGCGTCCACCTCGTGCTCCTCGATGTGGATCGAGGTCAGCACGTCGTCGCGCACCAGGCGCTCGGACAGGATGATCGCGTCCTCGAAGTTGTAGCCCTCCCAGGGCATGAAGGCCACCAGCAGGTTCTTGCCCAGGCCCAGCTCGCCGTCACGGGTGGAGGGGCCATCGGCGAGCACGTCGCCGGTCTCCACTACCTGGCCCTCCTCCACGACTGAGCGCTGGTTGATGCAGGTGTTCTGGTTGGAGCGCTGGAACTTGGCCAGCGGGTAGGTCCGGCGTCCGAGCGGGTTACCCAGGCGGTCGGCCTGGCCGGACCCGTAGGCCACAGTGATGTGCTTGCCACCCACCTCGACGACCCTGCCGTCACCCTCGGCGAGGATCACGTCCCCGGCGTCGCGCGCCGCGCGCGCCTCGACCCCGGTGCCGATGAAGGGGGACTCCGGCACCAGCAGCGGGACGGCTTGTTTTTGCATGTTGGCGCCCATGAGGGCCCGGTTGGCGTCGTCGTGCTCGATGAAGGGGATCAGCGCGGTGGACACCGACACGATCTGGCAGGGCGAGACGTCCATCAGGTCCACCTCCGAGGCGGGGACCAGGTCAATCTCCGAGGTGGTGCCGTAAGAGGTGGCGGTGGCGCCCACGGTCACGCTGGCCCCCTGGGGGCCGCTGCGCACCAGCACCTTCTCGCTGGTGAACCGGCCCTCGTCGTCCAGGGTCGCGTTCGCCTGGGCGATGACGTGCTCCTCCTCCTCGTCCGCCGCGAGGTAGATGATCTCGTGGCTCACCTTGCCGTCCACCACCTTGCGGTAGGGGGTCTCGATGAAGCCGTACTCGTTCACCCGGGCGTAGCTGGCCAGCGCCCCGATGAGGCCGATGTTGGGGCCCTCGGGGGTCTCGATGGGGCACATCCGCCCGTAGTGAGAGGTGTGGACGTCGCGCACCTCGAACCCGGCGCGCTCCCGGGACAGGCCACCCGGGCCGAGCGCGGAGAGGCGGCGCTTGTGGGCCAGGCCGGACAGCGGGTTGTGCTGGTCCATGAACTGGGAGAGCTGGCTGGTCCCGAAGAACTCCTTGATCGCGGCCACCACGGGGCGGATGTTGATCAGGGTCTGGGGCGTGATCGCCTCCACGTCCTGGGTGGTCATGCGCTCGCGCACCACCCGCTCCATGCGGGACAGGCCGACCCGGACCTGGTTCTGGATCAGCTCGCCGACCGAGCGGATGCGGCGGTTGGCGAAGTGGTCCTGGTCGTCCAGGCGGTAGCCCGGCTCGCCCTGGGCAAGGTGCAGCATGTAGGTGGCACTGGCCAGGATCTCCGAGGGGCTGAGCACGCTCTGGCCCGGCTCAGGGCGCTCCAGGCCGATGTCGAACCACTCGGCGCAGCGCTCGATCTCGGGGCCGAGCTTGCGGTCCAGCTTGTAGCGGCCCACCCGGGTCAGGTCGTAGCGCTTGGGGGAGAAGAAGGCGTAGTCGAAGTACGCCTTAGCCGACTCCACCGAGGGGGGTTCGCCGGGCCGGACCCGCTTGTAGATCTCGACCAGGGCATCCTCCCTGGTGGGGGCGAGGTCACGCTCGCGCTCCCACTGGCCCTCCAGGAAGTCGAAGTGGTTCACAAAGCGCTGCAGGAACCCCTCGTCCTCGTAGCCCAGCGCCCGCAGCAGCACGAACAGGGAAAGACGGCGCTTGCGGGCCACCCTGGTCCCGGCGGTGATGTCCCGGCCGGGCTTGTTCTCCACGTCGAACTCGATCCACTCGCCACGGTAGGGGTGGATGGTACCGGTGACGGGGATGCGCTGGGCGTCCCGGCCGGGTTGGAAGATCACTCCGGGCGAGCGCACCAGCTGGGAGACGACCACCCGCTCGGTGCCGTTGACGATGAAGGTCCCCTTGTCGGTCATCATGGGGAAATCCCCCATGAATACCGTCTGCTCCTTGATCTCCCCGGTGCCCGCGTTCATGAAGCGCGCCCGCACGAAGATCGGCGCGGCGTAGGTCATGTCCTTCTCCCGGCACTCCTCCTCGCTGAACTTGGGAGGCGGCCGCAGGTCGATGTCGTCGGGATCGAACTCCAGCTCCAAGCGGAGCTGGCCGGTGAAGTCGGTGATCGGGCTGATGTCGCGGAAGGTCTCTGCCAGTCCGCGGTCCATGAGCCACTTGAACGAGTCTCGCTGGACCGCGATGAGGTCGGGTAGAGCGAGGACCTCGTCGATGTTCGCGAAGCTGTAACGCTCGCGCGGGGGTCGCCGGCCGACGGGGGAGAGAGTAGTCAAGGACCTGCTCCTTGGGTGTGAGGCGCTGCGGGGGTGGTGTCTATGGCGTGTCTTGGTTAGGGGTCGGGTAGGGGGCCGGGGACCTGGGACTACTGCCGCGCCTCTCGGGGGACGCGCCAAGGTGAGGGTCAGTGCTCGGAAGAGCAGGGAGACGATCCACGGCAACCCGCGATTATACATGGTGGCGCGCCGCGATGCAACCCCCTTTCGGGGTCGCCCGAATCGTAGGGGCGCATTGCCGGGCTTGTCAAGCGAGGCCGGCGCTTGGGTTGGCGCTCCGGCAGTGCTACTTGAGCTCGACCCCGGCCCCGGCGGCTTCGAGCGAAGCCTTGGCCTTCTCGGCGTCCTCCTTGGAGACCTTCTCCAAGACCGGCTTGGGTGCCCCGTCGACCAGGTCCTTGGCCTCCTTGAGGCCCAGGCTGGTGAGGCTGCGGACCTCCTTGATCACCTGGATCTTCTTGTCCCCGGCAGACAGGAGCACGACGTCGAACTCGTCCTGCTCCTCCACCTCCTCCGCGGGCGCGGCGCCGGGGGCGGCGGCCGCGGCGGCCACCGGCGCGGCCGCGCTCACGCCGAAGCGCTCCTCGAACTCCTTGAGCAGCTCAGACAGCTCCAGGACGGTCATGTTGGAGATCCCGTCGAGGATCTCAGCCTTGGTAAGGGTGGGCATGGCTCCTTCTCTTCTCTCGCTGGTGGGCAACTGGTCTTGTGGGTGGTCTTGTGGGGAGCGCCGGTCGGAGTTGCCACCGGCGCCGTACTGAAGTAATTGCGCCGGTGGAGCAACCCGACCGGTGTCCCGGTTACGGTCCGTTCGCCCCGTCTCGATCATCGGCGGAGGCTTGGGGAGTGGTGACTGGTTCGCCGGGCTCCGACGCGGGGGGCTCGGCCGCGGCGGGGGGAGGCTGCTCGTCGGAACTTGGCGTGATCAACGCGTCTGGGACGACTTCATCACGCCGAGTTCCCGTGGATTCGGGATCGGGAGCGCCGCCGCGCTGGTCCAGGAGTGCCTTGAGGCCGTAGGCGAAGCTGCGGGGCAGGGCCTGGAGGAGGCCGGCCATCTGGCGCATCGGGGCGGCCAGGGTCCCGGCCACCCTGGCGAGCAGCACATCCCTGGAGGGCAGGTCGGCCAGGTCGCCGGCCTGGCTCGCCGACAGGACCGAGGTGCCGAGGACTCCGCCCTTGACCACCAGGGCGGGACTGGTCTTGGCGAACTCGCGCAGGACCTTGGCCACCTCGGCGGCGTCCCCGTTCACAAATGCGATGGCGGTGGGACCCTGCAGGAGGCCCACCAGGTCGCCCAGGCCCAGGTCATTGGCCGCGAAGCGCACCAGGGTGTTCTTGTAGATCTTGTACTCGCCGCCGACGCCTCCGAGCGCCTGGCGCAGGCTGGCCAGCTCGGCCACCTTGAGGCCCCGGTACTCGGTGAGCAGGGCGGCATCGGCCGCGGTCAGCTTCGCCCGGACCTCGTCTACGAGCGCAACCTTGTCCGCCCTCGGGTTCTCCATGATTCTCTCTCCTCGTCAGGCGGACTCCGCTGGAGTCCTTTGAGCGCCAGATGGCGCACCGGATGTCTTCGGCGTCAGAAATACAGCCCGGTCGAGGCTACCAGCCCGGACAACCGCCTCCTGCGGGCTCGCCCGATCCGCTGTTCGTGTCGTAGCAAATGGCCACCTTGGCGCCGGCACCGGACGCTATCGCCTTTATCGTCGTGGAGAGCCGTTCATTGACTCCGTGGAGGTCCCGTGCCCGACACTGTTATGGTGACCGCCGACCTCAAGACTCGGCCAAGCCGGGGTCTGGTACTCATCTTCGCCGTGGCCTGCGGCGCCTCCGTGGCGAACCTGTACTACGCCCAGCCGATCCTCCACACCATCGCCAGGTCTTTCGGGACCGGTTCGGGTACGGCGGGCCTGGTGGTCACACTTTCCCAGATCGGATACGCAGCCGGGCTGGCCCTCCTGGTCCCCCTGGGCGACCTGGTGTCCCGGCGCCACCTGGTCCCGATCGTGCTGGTGGTCACCACCGGCGGATTGCTCGTCTCCGCGCTCGCTCCCGACATCGGTGTGCTGATCGCAGTTGCCCTCGTCGTCGGTGCCGGGTCGGTGGTGGCCCAAGTGCTGGTCCCCATGGCCGCGTCCCTGGCCGACGACGAGAACCGGGGACAGGTCGTCGGCACCGTAATGAGCGGGCTGCTGCTCGGCATCTTGCTGGCTCGGACCGTCTCCGGGCTGGTAGCAGGGGTCTCCAGCTGGCGGGTGGCCTACGTGACGGGGGCGACGCTCACCATTGTGACGGCGGTGGTCCTCGGTCGAGTGCTCCCGCCCGAGAAGCAGCGGCCCCGTCTCAGCTATGGCGCCCTGCTCGGAACCACCGTGAGACTGATCTTCGACGAGCCCCTCCTGAGGAGCCGGGCTGCCTTCGGCGCCTTGGGATTTGCTGCGTTCAGCGTGTTCTGGACCACCATGGCCTTCCTACTGGCCGGGGCACCCTACCACTACGGCGACCTCACCATCGGCTTGTTCGGGCTGGTAGGCGCCGGGGGGGCGCTGTGCGCCAACTTTGCCGGCCGGTGGGCCGACCGCGGGTTGACCAAGACCACAACCTTCGCCTTCGCTGCGTGCATGGGCATCTCCTTCCTGTTCTTGTGGTACGGCCGTCACAACCTGGTCATGCTGATCGTCGGCATTGCCGTCCTCGACATCGGCGTCCAGGGACTGCAGGTCACCAACCAGTCGATGATCTACCGCCTGGCCCCCGAGCTCCGAGGCCGGCTGACCTCCGCCTACATGGTGTGCTACTTCGCCGGTGGCGCCGTCGGCTCAGCTCTGGGTAGTTCGATCTACGCTTGGGACCACTGGGCTGGCGTGTGCGTACTCGGTGCCACCATCGGCATTCTGACCACCCTGGCAGCGGTCACAGACGCCATCCACAAGCCAAAGTTAGAACCGAACAGCCGCTCTTAGCCGGCCGCCACCAGGTCCTCGTCCACGATCTTGGACTTGGCCGGGTCGACCCTGACGCCGGGGCCCATGGTCGAGCTAAGGGTGACCGAGCGCACGTAGCGGCCCTTGGCCGCCGCGGGCCTGGCCCGGTGAAGCTCGTCCAGCACGGCGCGCAAATTGGACAACAGCTTGGCCCGGTCGAAGGAGACCTTGCCCACCGGAACGTGGACGTTGCCCACCTTGTCGGTGCGGTACTCCACCCGCCCACCCTTGAACTCGGTGACCGCCCGGCCCACGTCAGTGGTAACGGTGCCGGTCTTGGGGTTGGGCATCAGGCCGCGGGGACCCAGCACCCGGCCGAGCTTGCCCACCTGGCCCATCAGGTCGGGGGTGGCGATGGCCACGTCGAAGTCCAAGAAGCCCTCGTTCTGCACCCTGGACACCAGGTCGTCCGCGCCCACGACGTCCGCGCCGGCCTCCCGGGCATCCTCGGCTGCGCTACCCGCGGCGAACACCGCTACCCGCACCTCTCGGCCCGTCCCCGCCGGCAGGGCCACGGTGCCCCGCACGATCTGGTCGGCCTTCCTGGGGTCCACGCCCAGGCGCACCGCCAGCTCGACGGTCTCGTCGAAGCCGGCGCGGCTGAGCGCCTTGACCATGTCGACTGCTTCACCCGGCAAGTAATGCCGCTCGCGGTCGAGGGTCTTGGAAGCGTCTTGATATTTCTTGCCCCTGGCGGGCATCGGTGGCTCCTTGCTTGGGTCTGGCACTGGTCTGGGGCGGCGGCGCACCTGTTCGTTCGTGGGCACTGGGCTCGGGAGCGCGGCGCCCAAATTACTTCGGAAAACTATGTTGGGACACTGACTCCCATGGAGCGAGCGGTGCCGGCAATCTGGAGCTTGGCTGCCTCCAGGTCGTCGGTGTTGAGGTCGGGCATCTTGATCCGGGCAATCTCGGCCAGTTGGTCGCTGGTGATCGAGCCGGCGCCGACCCTACCGGGGGTCTCGGACCCCTTGGCGATGCCGACCGCCTGGCGGATCAGGACCGGGGTTGGCGGCGTTTTCAGAATAAAGGAGAAGGAGCGGTCGTCGAACACGGTGATCTCGACCGGGATCACCGTCCCCCGGCTGGCCTCGGTGGCGGCGTTGTACTGCTTGCAGAACTCCATGGTCGCCACGCCGTGGGGACCGAGTGCGGTTCCCACCGGGGGGGCAGGGGTGGCCTGTCCAGCTGGGAGCTGGATCCGGACCACCGCGGTCACGCGGCGCTTTGCCATCTGTCCTCGTCGTTCCTCTCGTGTGTCGTGCTGATCCTAGAGCTTGGCGACCTGGCTGAACTCGAGTTCAACCGGAGTCTCGCGCCCGAAAATGTTCACCAGGACCTTCAGCTTGAGCTGGTCCTCGTTGATCTCGGCGATCTGGCCGGAGAAGTCCGCGAACGGCCCCTCCCTCACCCGGACCGTCTCGCCCACCTCGTGCTCCATGCGAGGCTTGCTCCTCTTGGCCTCGACGCCGGCCCGCACAGCCAGTATCCCCTCGACCTCGCGCCTGGTGAGCGGGGTGGGCTTGGTCCCTGGGCCGACGAAGCCGGTCACCGCTGGAGTCTGGCGGATCACGGACCACGACTCGTCGTCCATGGCGCAGCGCACCAGCAGGTAGCCGGGGAAGACCTTCCTGGACACGACCGCCTTTTTCCCAGCCTTGAACTCCACCACGTCCTCCATCGGGATGATGACCTCGTAGATCCGGTCTTCCATATTCATGGAGCTGATCCGGCTCTCCAGGTTGGACTTGACCTTGTTCTCGTAACCCGCATAGGTGTGTACCACGTACCACTGCCCAGGGCGGTCGTAGGGGCTCTGGGGCGGGACCTGGGTTTCGAGCAGGTCCTCGAGGGCGTCGAGCGCCTCGTCGTCGAGGGCCTCGTCATCGGGCGTCTCGTCGCCGGCATGGCCGATTTGGGACTGGGTGGGGACACCGTCCGCTGCGATCTCTGTGGTCTCTGCAGTCTCTGCGGGGGGCAGGGTCGACTCCTCGGGATCGGGCTCGTTGCTCACTGGCTGGGGCTCACTGGCTGGGGCTCACTGGCTGGGGCTCACTGGCTGGGGCTGACTGGCTGGGGCTCACGGCTGGAGAAGGTACTGGACCACGTGCTGGAATCCGATGTTGAGGCCGAAGATGAACGACACGATGATCACCAGGGTCACCAGAACGACTGAGGAGTAGTTGACCAGCTGCTTGCGGGTCGGCCAGGCCACCTTGCGCAGCTCCGCCTGCACGTCGCGCAGGTACTGAGCCGGGGTGGTGCGCCCGCTCCCGCTACCAGATCGGGGCAGGTCGTCGAGATCGAAGCCCGCGACGGAGCCGTCGGCCCCGAGGGGGTCAGGATACTGCGCTATTGGATCGATTGGGAGGCTCAAGTGTTCACCTGGTGCGGAAGACGGACTCAGCAGGGCAGGAGGGACTCGAACCCCCAACCACCGGTTTTGGAGACCGGTGCTCTACCAGTTGAGCTACTGCCCTTCGGGAGGGCACCCCGCCATAGTAGCAGGGATGAGGCCAGTATCAGTTCACAAAAGTCAGGAGCGATAAAAACCCTGTTCATACGGGGTGTGAAGGGTGCCCAGCGAGCGCCGGACGGACCCTGTGAGAGCACCCAGCGGGTGGTCAACTTGGTTGCTCCGCTTGGCCGCAGATAGACTCTGAGGGTGCTCGTCCCACAGTGGTCCCAATCGTGAGCAACTTCCCCCGTTCCGAAGTCGCCGTCTACGGGCTTCAGCACCGCCCTGGCGAGCGCCCCAAACGCCCCTGGATCGCTCGCTGGTCGCTCAACGGGCGCCAGCACAGCCGGTCTTTTCGAACCAAGGCGGAAGCGGAGCGGTTCCGCCGGGGCCTGATGGTTGCAGCGGAGTCCGGCTCGGGTTTCGATGGTCGCTCGGGCGAACCAGCGTCATGGCAACCTGCGCCGGACGCGCTCCGCACACATGAGTGGGCACGGGCCTGGCTTGCGGAGCAATGGCCTGAGTGGGCTCCTCGGACCAGGGTCTCTGCACTGGAGTCCATATCACGCTTGACGGTCCACCTCGTTAGCCCCGCGGCGTCGGAGCCTCCCCCCGGCCTGCGCGCCCACCTCATCGCGTCACTGCCACCCGAGGGTGCCAGCGAGGACCAAGACGCCGAAGCCTGGCTGAAGCAGTGGTCTGTTCCGATTGGTGATCTCTCCAAGCCGCTGCTCGCCCTGGTGGACCAGAGGCTGGGCCAGGGCTTCGACGGCCAGCCCCTTGCCCCAACCACGGCTCGACGGTTTCGCAACACCTCGCGGGCCTGTATCAGACGCGCCGTGGAGTTGGGGGTCATCGACGCCGACCCCTGGCCGGCACCTGCGCCAGGCCGTTCCCGGCGCAAGGCCACCCGCATGACCAGCTCGGTGAAGGTTCGTTCCCTTCCCGATCCCGCGACTATGGCTCGGATAATCGAAGCGATCCCCTCCCCACAGCCCGCCAGCCTTAAGTACCAGATGATGACCTGCGTCATGTGCTATGGCGGCCTGCGGCCTTCGGAGGTGGTGATGCTGCGCGCGAAGGCCCTGGAGCTGCCTGAGGCCGGCTGGGGCCGAATCTCTGTCACTGAGGCCGATGTCGGTGTGGTGGGAAAGGACGAGCCAGGTGAGCCCAAGACCGGTCCCCGCTCGATCCCAATCCCGCCTTCCCTGGTAGCCCGCCTGCGAACCTGGATCGACGAGCATCATTTCTCAGGCGATGACCTCATCTTTCGCACTGCCAAGGGCACCCGCCCCACTGCCTCCAACTGGGCACGGGCGCTCCAAAGGGCCACCCGAGCGGCTGGTTGTTCGTCTCTGCGGGTCTATGACTGCAGGCACTTTGCAGCTACCAGCTGGCTGGACGCCGGAGTGCCCCTTGGTGAGGTGGCCAAACGGATGGGCCACAGCGTCCAGACCCTGGTGAACACCTACGTGGGAGCCATGAGTGGCGACGAGGCCATCGCCAACCAACGAATCGAAGCTGGCATGGCTGGTCCAGACAGCGCTGGCGCCAACAACGGGCCTGGCTTAGGAAGCGACCTCCCAGCGAGAGGGTTCGACTCTGTTGGCCCGCAAGTATGCCTCGATGTCACGCTCGGCCACGACGATGAGTCGCCCTGCCCGGCTAAAGGCGATCCGGCGCTCCTGCACTAAGCGCCGAAGCATCCGTACGCTGAATACTGGGTACGCTTCCACCACCTGAGTGAGGGTCAGGTAGCGACTCCTGCCAACCTCGCCAGCTCGGGCCCCCCCACTTGGGTGGCCGGCATCAGCCCTAGGCGCAGGCATCGGGCTCCGGACCTTGCGGGCCGTGACGGGTCCGCCGCTTCGCTGCGCCGGCCCTGCTGAGGGTCGCCGAGCCGATTGCCCCCAACGTGTATGAGGGGGCCAGCTTGTTGGGTAGCGGCGAGACTGACAATCGGTCCACCCGTCGCCACCCCGGATGCGCGCTCAGTACGGCTCGCAGGACCAACACGGTGTTGGAGTCGTCCAGCCCGCTCAACAGTGCTCCGAGCGGTCGGCCGGAGTCGGTGCCGGCCAGCTCCGCGCAGATGGCGAGTACCTGGAGCTCAGAGGACGACGCGGGCAGGTCCGCATCGAGCGCCTCGGCCCAGTCCACCTTGGCAATGACCGGGGGAGGGAATCCGCAAGGACTGGCTACAGGGGGATCGGCCCCAACCAGCACATGGTGCAAAAAGTCCTCGCGCGCGAGCCAGCGCTGATGCGCGATCAGCAGCTCCACAGCCGCCGCTGCGCTCAGGTCGCCGTCGGCGCCTGCTCGAAGCATTCGCTCCAGTTGGTATTGCCCGATGGTCGCTGCGCTGCGTATCATCATCAAAGCCACCTCCTCCGTTGCGGGTGGGTCGCTGCGTTGGTGGGCGGACAGGCTTGACACTGGAGCGCTTCTCGTTGCGAGCGCCGAGTGGGCACTTGACGTAGCCACCGGAGAGGGATCCGGCAATCCCACTCCCTCCTGCGTGCTCAAACGCCCGCAGTGGCGATCCCAGGCCCAGTTGGCCGCCTCTCGGGCGAGCGTCGGCGCAAAGCGCCAGCGCACCAACTGGGCCTCGGCGGCTTCGAAGTCCTCGCCGAGTTCGACCAGGCTGAGGGCCAGCTGCCGGCTGCGCCGGCGAAGGTGTTCGTCTGGGGGAAGGCTTGCCTCGGACTCGACCAGGGCCGCGTGGCTGGCTTGTAGGGACTGTCGCAGGCGCGCCGCTTGGTGGCGACTCAGCGGGGGAACACGCCGGCGGATGGCCAAGGTGTCCTCGACTTGGTACTGGGCCAGCTCGAACTGGGTCAGGCGAATGAGCGCCCGGCGAAACGGTGAGTGTCGACCTCCGCGGTCTCCGAGCCCCAAGGTGGCGGCGCACTCGGATAAGTCGATCACGTAACCTGTAGGGCTGGCCTCCAGGCTCGCTACCAGGCTTCGGGCCAGCCAGGTGGTCGAGGGGCCGAGGATTGGTAGCCAGTAGCTCTCCACGTAGGACGAGCGAGGATCGTGGCCCAATACGTCGATCACCGGGTCGGGCCAGGAGCAGACCCACAGTTTGGTCGGGGCAAGCGCCGGGCTGGCTCCTCCTGGCTCAGAAAGAGCGTCTGGGTGGGAGTTGTTGGTGCTTGTCATGTCAGGGTGCCTCCTCCTTCGGGGGTTGTGGTTGGTGACTCGGGGCTGTTCATGGGCAGATGCCTCCATCGCTGGCGAGGCCAGACGGCCGCGCTGTGTGATTTCGCGTCATTGACCCAGGGATTTGCTGGGGCCGGGTTCTGGGCGCCGCATGTGAGAGCGGCCCTCCGAGGTTTCTGGAAAGGGCCGGTGGGACGGCTGTCGCCGGGCCCGGCCAGGCGCTTTCAGCTCCAGCGTTCGCCCATCCGGTGACGTAATAGTCACGATGCCCGTAGGTGGCGGGGCCGAAGCAGAGCGTGCTCACAATGCCGAATGCCTCCAAGCCCGCCATGGCCACCCACATCTCTTTGGGTGCGCTTAGAACCCGCCCGTCGGGCGCGAGCGTGGACAAGTGCTGGAACCAGGCCCGCAGTTGGATAGCACGGGCGCCCTGGCGGGCCCGCTCGTCGGTCTGGGCCCACTCACAGCGAACGTGTTGGTCCCCAAGCCCAGCCGAGCACGGACAGGCCAGCCTCGCCGAGGCCAGCGCCAGCGTTGGCGGCTCGCTTGGGCGGGCAAGGGTCCCGGTGTAGATCAAAGTGGTTCCGGCTTTGGAGTCGTCTCCGACCAGCACCCCGCTCACGAAGCGGTCTCGCCGCTCGATCACCTGCGATGCCGGCCATGGATACCAGGGCTTCACGCAGGCATTCAGTTCGGAGCCAAACAGGGCGAATACCCGGTCACCGAGGCGAAACGGACGCGGAGGCGAATCGGCTGCCAGCCTGGCTGTGCTGAACACCGCCGCTCGGCACTGGGCGGCGGCTTGGTCAAACCAGTCTGAGGCGTCGGGTCCGTCCCTGGGAGCTGTTCTCATCGTCTGGGGTCCTTCGATTCGTTCGTGGAGGCTTCAAGCAGGCTGGCCTGATCCGGGCTGGCGGCGAGGGCGGCCTCGACGACCGAGCGTGACTGGGCGAAGCAATGGATGGTCCAGGGCGGGCTCTGCTCGTCGGCCATGGCGTCGCCGAGCAGCTCGGCCAGCAGCGCCCAACGGTCGGCGGTCATCGGTCTCACAGCGCCAGGTCCTTGTCCTGGGGGCCAACCAGGCTGGCACGGCAACCAATAGGACGGGGACCCCGGCTCGGCATTGCGTCGGGCTGACCGGCCTGGCCCAGTTCGGCGCGCTGGGTATCGCGCCCTATAGCCCGCATCACAAACTCGGCCCGCTTCGCTTGGCTCGGCTCGATCATCACCCCTTGGGGATGCACGTGGCGAAGCCCCAACAACTTGGCTAGGTCAGCGCAGTCTTTCGGTGTCATCGATCCCCTAGGGCATCGGGCGGGTGGGGCGATGATGGTGATCCAGTTGGCTACACTGCCTCGCCCGGTCCTCACCGACCAGGCCCGCCCTGAGCGGTTGCGCAGGCCGGCGCGCATTGCCGCCACGGCCGCATCACGATCAATCATCGGTGGGTCCTTTTGCATGGATACCTCCCTTGGTGTCGCCTTGTGTGGTGATCGGAATCTCTCGTGGTGCCGACAACTGGGGCGCGAGGCAAGTCCGGCAGCGACATTCGTGCTCATCGCGCCATCACCTCGGGTGCGTGTGACAGTCCCGGCGCTCGGCTCTCAGCGCGGGGCGAGCCGGGTCCAGGCGCCGGATGGGGAACCGCCAGCCCAAAGACCTCGGCCACCTGGGCCACCACAACCGGACTCGCTCCGTCTCGCAGCGCCGCGCCCAGCAGTGCCCGGCGGTGGCGCTCGGGTGCGCCAGCCATGGTGGCCCCGAGCACGGCCACGCCCGCTTGTGCCGGGGGAAGGCCGCGGAGTCGGCCGGCCAGGTCGGCGACGATACGGGGGACGCCAGCGGGGCCGCTATAGGCGACGCGGTTGTAGCGATCCCAGTCGATCCCGATGGCCACGCTCTCGATGCGAGGTGTCGCCCGGTCGTCTCGGCTCATCGCGTCAGCAAGCAGCTCTGTCGCACTCGGCCCGTCCGGCTGGGCGCCGCCGTGGTGTTCGGGAGGCTCGGCCCGGCTCATTACGTAGATCGGCGGGAGAGTGCCTCTGGTGGCCGCGGCATAGGTCCAAGAGGCCCCCTCAGAACCGTCGAGGATCACCACCGCACGCCCCCCAGTCATGCCCTGTGCGGCGTCGCCGGTGACCGCGCCGGCAAGGCTCCAAGAACGCGCCAGCTCGGCCCTAAGGACATTGATCGTGGCGCCGGCCTCCAGGGTGATCCGGGCATGACGCTTGGTGACGCCCACGATGGTCCCAACCTCGCCGTTGGCCACCACCAAGGTGTCGGCCCCCCAGTGGTTCTGCCTCGCCCGCAGCCGGTCTCCCACCCAGGCTCGTTCCCCGCTGCGGGTGGGGACCGTGGAGCCCGGCCTGATCGGGGTGGGGGGACGCGCAAGTGCGGCGGCAACCGCCGCTGCGGTCGCATTGGTGCGGGCCAGCACGACCAGGTCCTGCTCACCCCTGGCGGCAACCAGTGCGGACAGGCAGGCGCCCAGTTTGGATCCCTCCACCTCGATGAGGCGCCCATCGGTTGCCACAGCCTCGGCCAAGGCCTTCGCGGAGGCGGCGTCGCCCAGGGCGGCTCGCAGGTGGTCGTGCTCATCGATCCATCCCTCACAGCGACGGCTGGCACCAGTATCGACATAGGCACCCGCATCGAGGGCGGCCTTGGACAACAGCCTCCACGCACCGCGTCCGTCGATGGGCTGGCCCTGGCGGTCGTCGCCCAACAAGATCACCTCGACGCCGGCTTCCCCAAGGGAAATGAGCCTCTCGGCATCGGCCAGGTCGACCAATCCGGCCTCATCGACCACCACCACGGTTCCGGGCTTGGGCCCCCGCCCGGCGCGGACTGCCTGAGCTAGCCCTGCCAGCGAGCGAGCCCGGATGAAACCCAGTGCATGGGCACCGAGGGCGTCTGCCAGCCTTCGAGACGCCAGCACGTTTCGAGCACACGCCCACACGGCTCTGCCCGCCAGGCTCGCACCGATACCAGTGGTCTTGCCCGAACCGGCCGGGCCTCCCACACCGCGAAGCCGCCCGGCGCCGGCAACGGCGGCTGCCCGGCGGACCAGCTCCAGCTCCTCGATCACCTGGTCGGGCACCACTATCACCTCCCCGCCACGGCCGGGGGCGGTCGTCCGGATGAGTTGCCCGGCACCGACCAGCTCGTCAATCAGTTGGTCGGCTCGCTCATAGCCCACTGCGGTGGCGGCCATCGCCCTGGCATGGGCCGCCGCCGGCACCCTCACAAGCTCGCCGATGCGGGTGAGCGCCGCGTCTGCCGCCCGATCCTCTGGGGCAACTGCCCGCTTGGATAGTGAGCGACAGCGCTTAGCCCGCTCGGCCAGGCTCGCACCCCCAGCCCCGCCGAAGTGGCGTGCCCAGCCCTCCAAGACCTGTCCGGGTGAAGCTGCCAGCTCGGCGTCGATTCGATGTTCGATCTCCTCGCCGAGACCGCCGGCTCGTGCCAGGGCGGAGGCGATGAGCGCTGCCACCTCGCCACGCGCTTCGGCTGGCGCCTTGGCCAGCATGTCTGGGCGCAGGGCCCCCGCGCCGGCCGCGGATCGCCAGATGCGCCAAGCTGCCTCGTGGTCGAGGACCCAGCCGACCTTGGCCAACAGGGTGCGGATCGCCTCCACGGTGTTGCCCGCCACCGACGCCTCCTCGATGGCTTCTCGGTCATAGCCCACCAGCTCTCCGTCTGCCCCCACGACCAGCCCGCAGCCTTCGAGCACCCCGGCCGCAGCGTGCCAGCCCGAGGCCAGGGCCAGGCGTCCCGAGGCATTGACCAGTTCCAAGGTGTCGATCACCTTGTTTGTTACGCCATCGGCGGCACAGAGGACCACATGCGCATGCAGGTGGGGATCGCCCGCCCCAGACGCTGAGTGCAAGGCGGCGAAGCCCGCCAGGGTCACCCCCCGCACCCGAAGCGCCACAGGGGTGCCGTCTGGGCCGGGGCTCCACACCCGGATGCAGGCCTGTGCCTCCAGGACCCGGATCACCTCGGTAACCCCCGCGTCCAGGGCTGTCCGGACCGCCCGGCACTCGGACAGACCCGACGCCGCGTACAGCGACCAGGACTTGGGCGGGGTGAGGCTCAGCTGAATCGCCTCGACGGTGGCCCGTGGGTCCATGGTGCGAGCACTGGCCATCAGGGCCAGCTCCAAGTTGTCAGGCGTGGACTTCGCCTCCCCCGACGCCAGCTCGGTCCACCACTGCCATCCCCGGTTGGACACCAATCCCGATCCGACCAGGCGAAGGTCGCGCCCGTCTCCGGCAAAGGCGTTCACCACCACGTTGGTGCGAACCTCAGGGTCGGTGCCACAGCGGGTGCTCGCCTGGGCGGCACGCATGGCGGACAGGACATGGCCGGCAATCTTCTTGGCGCCAACGCCGCGAGCGCTGTGGCGAACCCGTTTGGCGAGGGTCACCCCTCCCACGTGCAAAGACATGGGACTATTATGCGCGAAGGTGTTCCGAGCAGGGCTTTTGTCAATCGGCGCATGGAACTATGCCAGAGGGCACATCGCTGTGTGCACGGCGTGGAGTCCTGTGCACGGCGTGGAATATCGTTGGCCCCGGAAACCGTTTTATACCCCTGAGCAGGGCACCCGCACCAGATGGTGCCAATGGGGCCAAAGCAATGTGCACGGCCTGGTCCCCCATGAGACTTGTCCAGAGGGTACATCGCTGTGTGCACGGCGTGGAGTCCTGTGCACGGCGTGAAATATCTTTGGGCTCCGGCGGCCTCTGGGAGCCCGTCTGTGCCTGGTGGAACGCCCGACTCATCCAGTCGCTGATGTGAAATGCCCACTTCACAAAGACCGGCCTCCTATTCCAAGTCCCTGACCAGGGGAGTTCCCGTGCTGGACGGGCGCCAAGTGGGCGTGACAGCTCCATTCGGCACCAGCGCTCCTACGAGAGGGTCCTTTTGGAGGGGGTCGCGTCTCACCCCACGGTCCCATCGTGGCGGTTGAGGCGGCTCCGAGCCTCCGATTCGGGCCGGGAACGGTCATCCAGAACGTACCCACCGGAGGGTTTGGGGGGGCTCTCCGCCCCTAACCCGTACAGATGTTCGCACCCCGAAAAAGCCCACTGCATATGTCCCCAACTAATGACACTGATGGGATTTATGGGGCCGGAGGGGCTCGTTCCGGAAAGAGCCGGATTAGAATCGTGTAGGTGACCCAGCGTCGAGCCCCGTTCGCCACTCGGGGTGCACCTGTCTGCCAACAGGGAAGCGGTGCTCGAAGCGGTCGCACGGCGACGCGCAGGTGGAGGCGTCGAAGAAGTAGGTGGTGGCAGCCCGGCCCTTGTGGTCCTTGGAAGGACGGCCATCGGTGCTGGTCACACCCGCCGGACAGGTGACGCACCCAGCAGCGGTGTCGATGACGAAGTCGGCCTTGGGGAACCGTCCGGAGTTGGTCACGGGGGGGACCTTGGCCACCAGGGCGGCCCCCATCTCCTCTACCGCCACCCGCACGTCGCCGTTGGAATAGGCCATGTCGCCAAGCAGGACCCCGACCTCGATACCCTCAATGCCTTCCACCTTGGCCAGCAGAGGCGCTCCGCCCTCGCCGTCTCCGGCGTTACCGGCCCGCACATCGACACCCAGCACCAGCTCGGAGGCCTCGTCCACCATCACGTCCAGCTTGTGGCCGTCAAACCGCCTGGACGCGGACTTGCGGCCATGGCGCATCTCGGGGTCGGAGTGGCTCACCACCCGGTCCGGGGCCACGCCTTGGCGAAGGGTCGGCCCGTTGTCGTCCTCGTCCTCGCCCTCGACCACGTCTTGGAGGACGACCCCGGCCAACAGGCGAGCCACGTCGAGGACCTCGGGGTCCGCAGCCACCCCGCTTGCATCCACCGCTGCCAGCAGCGCTGCGGCCTCGGCCACCAACTCGCCCAAGTGCCTCCGGCGCACAGCTGGGTCGGACCAGTCGATGTCGGCCTTGGCTGCTGCTTGTCCCAGGGCCTTTGCTGCCAGGCCAGCATCGAGGTGGGCACCCATGGCCCTGGCCAGGCGCCCCATCATCTTGCGGATCAGCTCGTAGGTGTCGGCTACGTTGCCCGCCCCATGCACCGGGGAGGAGTCGATGATGGCGGTCAGGCCCTGTTTGAAGATCCCGGCCTGGACCGCCTTGGCGAGGGTCGCCTCGAACAGCTTTGCATCGGCGTCGCCCGCCAGCATCCGCGCCCGCATAAGGGAGAAGGTGGTGGCTGCGATACCGCAGAAGTCGTCATCCACGCCCATCGCCGCCTTCCAGTCCGCATCCACCCTGGTCCGCCGAGAGGTCTCACGGTCGGTGGTGCGGTCATGGGTGGCACACAGCAGGGCACGGATCATCACCGAGGGGGGGACCGAGGGTCGGCCCTGAGACTCCGAGTACAGCCCGGCGAAGTCATCATCGCGAACGACCTCGTGGCCGTGGTCGGCGAGGCGCTCATAGAAGGAGCCCTTCGTCACCAAGTGGGCCTTGACGAACCGGGTCTGGAACAACGAAGCCTGGGGATCAATCCGACCGAGCACAACTGCCTCCGGGGAAGAGGGGACTTACGACCTTGTTATTCTCCCACGTCAGCCTGCCGAACGCGAGCACCTGGAGGGCACTTTCTGCTCACTCACCTAGCCGGCATCCGCTCGGCCAGGCTCCATGATGCTCGCCATACTGCAGCGACACTTCTCTTCGTCCAGGGCGTACCCGCCGGCGTGGCCATGCAGCTTCTCGGCCACACCGACGTTCGGATGAGCGCCCGTTTACCAGCACCTGCTCGAGAAGACTGCGCGAGCCGCAGCGGCGCAGATGAGCGACGCCCTCTGGACAGTCAAAGGTTGGCAACAGGTCCGGTTAAGCGGGAAGTTTGTAGCCGAAGACCCTTGACCGTTGGGTTAGGAGGCCGGAGAGCACCTCTCGCAAGGTCCCAGCGGGAGCGCCGTGAGCGTGTTGGTGCGGCTATTCGTGGCGGTTCCTCCGTCCTCAGCCGCTCACTCCGCAGCCGGCCGTTTGACACATGTTTGACACGCGACCGGCCCCGTGGACCAGGCAGTGTCTCGGTAGCGCGTCATCGGCCGCCGTCTTCCGCTCGCCGCGACGCCTGCCGGCCCTGCGGCGCTACGGGTCTTCGTCGACATCCCGCTTCTGGAGACGCAGGTTTCGCCGTATGGGTCGATGATCGGCTGGTGGAAGGCTTTGGGGATGACCGCCAGCGCGCCGGTCACGTTGAGCACTTGGGCAGAGCGCTCCTGGACAATCAGGTGGTACGTACTCGGCCCGGGTGCGCCCCGCAAGCCCCGAGCCGGCGCACTCCGCCTCGTACCACTCGCCCAGGCCGTCCACCTCGACGTGGGTCGCGAGGCCGACGTCGGGCCCTCGCGTCTTCGCGAGCG
>JBOGGT010000143.1:0-22039 GCA_050744225.1 Acidimicrobiales bacterium
TGCTACCCGTCGGGGCGAAGGGTAGCACTCCTCAGTTCGGGTCAGACTCCTCAGTTCGTTCCGTGCCTCTAACCGTCGGGGCCTCAGCGACGTAGGCAACCAGGATTCGAGCCGCTGCCCTCCGACCCACCTCGGCGAGCTCTGGGGGGTCGATCACCGTGGCTCCTGGACCAAGTCGCAGAAGCAAGCGCTCCAACCAGGCGGTGCCACCCACGGCCAGGGTCACCCTCAACCGGCCCTCGCGACCGTCTTCCACACCCAGCGTCGGGTAGCTCTCGACCACCCAGCGAGCCTCGGCGGGGATCTCCAGCAGAACCACCCGGGCCTCGGGTCCAGGCACGAACGCCTCGGGCACCGATCCAGCGGATTGCGCCTGCCCAAAGTATGCTCCCGACGGAACCGCTGCCCGCACCCGGTCGACTCGAAAGAGCCGCCGCCCTGCCACGAGGTGGCACCAAGCGTCGAGGTACCAGTGGCCGTCACGGGCAAACACTGCGTTGGGCTCCACCCGACGCTGGGTCAGCTCGTCACGGGAGTCGGCATAGTAGGTGATCTCCAGGATCTCGCCCTCCTCAACTGCTCGGCGAACCACATCCAGAAGGGGAGGGTCGTCATACTCGACCGCCAGCGCGGAACCAAGCACCGCTTCTAGTTTGGCGAGCGCACGAGCCAGCGGGCCGTCGGGGTCGGCCCCCGGAACGCCGAGGATCGCCCGAGCTGACGCGGCGAGGGTAAATCCTTCCAGAGGTGTCAGACGCTGCGGACGTGAGAGGTGCGAGCTGATGTTCGCGCTGACCCAGCCGTCCCATACGACCAGCTCCATCAATTGGTCTGGCGTATAGGGGGGCAGCCCGCAGCACGCCGCCAGCTCGAGCAGGTCCACCACTTCCTCCTCGGCCATCTCGAATCGCTTTGCCACCTCCGCTGTAGAAGCCCCGCCCACCGATGCCAGCCAGGGGACCATCGCGAGCAACAGGCGGAGGCGTTCGGATACCGGGCGTAGGGCCATCAGTCCGGGCCTTCGGGCTGCGAGCCAGGCCGGCTCACCTGGGTCGGCCGCGACCCTCCCGATCGCGCCGAGCGCGACCGGGGAGGTCTGGCGGCTGCCTTGAGCCAATCGACAACAGCTTTGCGGATCTTGGCTGGGCCGAGCACCACCGAGTGGTCCAAGAGCCCGATCACCCACGAACGGAAGGCGTCCACGTTGGCTACTGGCAAGCTGACTACCACCGAGCCGTCTTCACGTCGTTCAACCAAGGCGTCCGCCCCCAGCTGGGCGACCACCTCCTCGGCTCGGATCGCGTCCACCCAGACCCTGGCCTCCCCGAGTTCATCGGACCCAAATCGCCACGGCGCTTGATCAAGACCCGATCGATACGACACGGCAGGAGGCGGCTCGAAGCCGCCGGGCGGACCCACAGCCCTGACGGCTGCCATCCGATCGACCCGGAAGGTCCGCTGCTCGGCGCGGCCGTGATCCAGCCCGACCAGATACCACCAGCCCCGGCGAAAGACCAGCGCGTGAGGATCGACCCGCCGAGCCTCGCCCCGGTAATCGAACGCCAGCTCCGTATGGGAACGCAGCGCCTCGTGGAGGACCGCCAACGCCGGGAGCGACGGGAGGGCGGTCATCGCCACCGGGGCGTCGCGCTCCAGCACGCCAAGTTTCAAGAGGGCGCCGTGCGCGGTAGAGTCGTCAAGATGAACGCCGGCAACGGCCAGGTTGAGGGCAACCTGCTCGTCGGGCAGAAGGCCCAGGGCGGGGAGGTAGTACTCCTCGGGCCGGATCCGGTAGCCGATTATGGTCGGCTCGTCCGGCAGAGACTCCACCGTTACCACGATGCCCTGTTCCCGGAGCGTGCGCTTGTCCCGCTCGAAAGCTTGACGCTGTGCCGCCTCGGCGGCGGGGTAGCCAGCCACCGACCCCGCGATCTCTATGAGGGTCAGCGGGCGCTTGGTGTCGAGCAGGACGAGCACCAAGTCGGTCAGCCGCTCCAGGCGGTCCACCAGCGGCACCTTAGTGCCTCGGGGCAGGCGCCAGGGCAGGCCGCGCCGGCGGGGCGGGCGACGGCGGGGCGGGCGACGGCGGGGCGGGTCTAAGGGCGATGCCGGTAGCGTGGTCGCTTCATCCGCTGGCCTGGGTGGTCACCCTCGCAGCCGTCGCAGGCTACGCCTGGGCGCTCCGCCGCCTCGGGCCGACCCATGCCCCTGGGACGGTCAGTGCGCCCGCCGACCGGGCCGCCCCGCCCGCCCCTTTGCCGCTGGCGGACCAACCGAGCGACCAGTATCGACACGGCCCCGGTAGCCAGATGGCAACGCGTGGCCAGCTCTGGGCCTTCGCCGGCGGGGTCATTGCCCTCTGGGTGGCGCTGTCGTGGCCTCTCGCGGACCTGTCCCGCAACACCTCGGCCATCGCCCACGTCACCCAGCAGGTCCTCCTGGTCCTCGCGGTCCCGCCCCTGGTCCTGCTCGGCCTGCCCCGCTGGCTCCTGGCCCTGGGGACGCGCTCGCCACGAGCCGAGTCGGCGATCAGGGCGATCAGCCACCCGGCCGCCGCCATCATCGTGTTCAACGCGGCCCTGGTGGCCGCCTGGCTCCCCCCGGTTGTGGCCGCCGAAGCCCGATGGATGGCGGTGGGTGACGCGGTCCACCTGCTGGAACTGGTTGCCGGGTTCGTCATGTGGATCCCCGCCACCCGCCTGGTCCCTGGCACGAGACCACTGAGCGCGGCCGCCCGGATCGGCTACCTCTTCGCTCAGTCAGTGGTTTTCAACTTCCCTGCGCTGATCTTGATTTTCGCCCCTCACCCCCTCTACGCCGTATACGCCGCCCATGTCCACTCCGCCTTGGGCATCGGACCGCGCGCTGACCAGCAGATCGCAGGAGCAGTGGCCAAAGTGATCGGCTTTGGCGTCCTGATCGGCACCGTCGCAGTGATCCTCAACCGGGGCTGGCGGGCAGAAGAGGCTGGCCTGGATCCCGACCCGCTGGTGTGGGACGACGTCGAGCGTGAGCTCCGCCGCCTGGAGCGCAGGTCCAACGGGACAACCGACGCGGGCTAGGGGCGGCGCGCCGGGCGGGGGAGGGCGCGGGTGGTGCGGCGGGTAGAGTTATATTCCGTTGCCCTAAACAGTCCGTGACGGCGGGTGAAGGGCAGCTGACCCCAACCTGAGAGGGACTCCCCAATGCCCACGCGCTCCGACCTGCGCAACCTGGCCATAGTCGCCCATGTCGACCACGGCAAGACCACGCTGGTCGACGCCATGCTGCGCCAGTCCGGGGTCTTCAGGGCCAACCAGGAGGTCGCCGAGCGGGTCATGGACTCGATGGACCTGGAGAGGGAGAAGGGGATCACGATCCTGGCCAAGCAGACTGCCCTTCCTTACAAGGGGGTCAAGCTGAACATCGTCGACACCCCTGGCCACGCTGACTTCGGCGGTGAGGTGGAGCGCGGGCTGTCCATGGTCGACGGCATCTTGTTGCTGGTGGACGCGGCGGAGGGGCCACTGCCACAGACCCGCTTCGTGCTGCGCAAGGCACTGGAGGCCGCCCTGCCCATCGTGGTAGTGATCAACAAGGTGGACCGTTCCGACGCCCGACCCGCCGAGGTGTTGGATGCGGTATACGACCTGTTCATCGACCTGGGGGCGGACGGAGACCAGCTTGACTTCCCTGTGGCATACGCCTCAGCCAGAGCCGGGTGGGCGGTGCTGGAGGAGCCCGCGGTGGGAGTAGCCACCGTCCCCGAGGGCTCCGACGGGACCCTGGGGCCCCTCATGGACCTGGTGTTGAGCCACGTCCCCGCCCCGACCTACGAGGAGGGCCACCCCTTCCAGGCCCTGGTCACCAACCTCGACGCCTCGCCCTACCTGGGGCGCCTGGCCATCTGCCGGGTGGTGCAGGGTCACCTCAGCCGTGGTGCGCCGGTTGCGTGGTGCCGGCGCGACGGCAGCATCGAGCGGGCCAAGGCCGCTCAGGTCTTCGTCACCGAAGCGCTGGAGCGGGTGGAGGCCGCCGTGGTCGGACCGGGAGAGATAGTCGCGGTCGCCGGCCTTGCCGAGGTCACCATCGGAGAGACACTGGCCGATCCAGACGACCCGCGGCCGCTACCCCTGCTGAGCATCGACGAGCCGAGCCTTTCCATGACCTTCGGGGTGAACACCTCGCCGATGGTCGGCCGCAGCTCAGCCACGGGAAAGAAGCTGACCGCCCGGCTGATCAAGACCCGCCTCGACGCAGAGCTGGTGGGCAACGTCTCGATCCGGGTCCTGCCCACCGAACGCCCCGACACCTGGGAGGTCCAGGGACGCGGCGAGCTGGCTCTGGCCGTGCTGGTGGAGCTGATGCGCCGGGAGGGCTTCGAGCTGACAGTCGGCAAGCCGCAAGTGCTCACCCGGCTGATCGACGGCAAGGTCCACGAGCCGGTGGAGCGCCTGGAGGTCGATGTACCCGACGAGCACTTCGGGACCCTCACCCAGCTCCTGGCCCTGCGCAAAGGCCGGCTGGAGCGGCTTGTCAACCACGGCGGCGGCGCGGCGGCAAGCGGGTCTGCAACCGGGTCTGCAATCGGGTCTGCAAGCGTTTCAGGGGACGGAAGCACGGGGGGAGGGGCCGGGACCGGATGGGTCCGAATGGAGCTGGTGATCCCGGCCCGAGGGCTCATCGGCATCCGGACCGAGGTCCTCACCCAGACCAGGGGCACCGCCCAGATCCACCACGCCTTTCATGGCTGGGAGCCCTGGGCGGGCGAGATGCGCGGAAGAGCTAGCGGCAGCATGGTTTCGGACCGCTCGGGCATCACCAGCACCTACGCCCTGATGAATCTGCAAGAGCGCGGGTCCCTCCTCGTGGGCCCCGGCGAGCAGGTCTACGAGGGCATGGTCATAGGCGAGTCCTCCCGGGGGGACGACATGGACGTGAACCCCACCAAGGAGCGCAAGCTCACCAACATGCGCTCCTCCACCTCCGAAGAGCTGGTCCGGCTCTCCCCGCCGCGCAAGCTCACCCTGGAGGCGGCGCTGGAGCTGATCACCGAGGACGAGTGCGTGGAGGTCACCGCGGACGCGGTCCGGGTCAGAAAGGTGGTCCTTCCCGCCGCAGAACGCGGGCGCAGCCGTTCGGTCCGCAATCGAGCCGAACTCGCGGCCAACGCCGGCTGACCCACACGTCCCCTGCGCTCATGCAGGTTGGGGCGCTGCTGGGTGAACTGCCTCCTCGCCGAGCCCTCTAGCAACCCTGGCTCGCTGCACCAATGAGACTGGCGTTGGCTTTGCCGGGTTGTGGCGATGTGTCGACCTGCACGGTTGTGGATGAGATTGGAATGGCACTGACCACGTAGCTGCCTGCCGGGGGGCTCTCGGTTATCTTGGGCGAAGCAACTGGTTCAGGGCCAACTGGTTCAGGAGCCCGGGTTGAGGTCGCGCCGTTGCTCAGAGGTGCCTGGGTATTCGCGGGGCTTGTCTCGGCCCATACAACCTTGAGCGACGTGGCTTTCAGCACTGGGAGTGCGTCACTGACTGGCGCGTTCAGCAGGCCGCTACAGTGCAGGACTTCACCGGGACCGAAGGCGTCTGCGGTCGAGGCGTATGCTTCTCCCGGCCGGGCGGCGCGCCCGACAGTCACGTTCCCCTGGCCGGTGAACCCGTTCGGAATCACCAGTCCCACCCAACATCCGCCGCCGCCACCACCAAAGCACGCCCCAGACTGAAGCGGCTCTACGCCTATATCGCTGTAGACGATGCTTCCGACGAGGCTCGGCGAAACGGGCACGACGTTGACGGAGATGTCGAAACCGTGTCGACGGAAAGTGGCATCAAGCTGGCTCTTGGCGGCCAGCGGCTCGGTGATCACGGCAACATCGCTGCCATTCGCCTGGGTGCGAAAGCTCACCGGCTGCATCAGTGCGGATTCGCCCCGCTTCTGCGGCTGAGTCGCCGAGCGGTTCCCGCGCCCAATTAGCAGAGTGGGCGCCAGAGCGACCAGGACAACGGGGACCGCTGCGATCGACGCCCGCCGGATCACCTGCTGACGCCGGTGGCGACGGCGAAGTGTTCGCAGGAAGCCCGGCGATGGCGTGAGACCGACGGTAGCGTCGTGCATGCGACTGTGCAGTTGATTTGCAAACTCTGGATCATTCATGGCACCTAACCTCCTCAGTTTCGACACTAAGCAGCTCGCGTAGCCGGTGAAATGCACGACTCGAATAAGACTTGACCGCGCCCTCCGAACATCGGAGCATGACCGCCGTCTCCGCCACCGAGAGGTCCTCAAAGAAGCGGAGGACCACCACCGCCTGCTGTCGGAGCGGGAGCTCCCGGAGTGCAGCCATCAGGATGGCGCGGTCAAGGAGCTGTGCGCAGGGATCGGCGGAGGCGATGGCATCGAGCTCGTCCTCCAAGGCTGTCTCGACAGGTCGGCGCACTCGGCGGCGCCACCGATCTGTGGCAAGGTTGACCAGTGCAGCGCGGACGTAGGCGTCCGGCGCCCCCGATGCTCTGGACCAGTGTCGCTCGCTCCGCAACAGGGCGACCTGGAGGAGGTCTTCGGCCTCACCGAGGTCGCCGACCAGAAGGTATGCAGTTCGCAGGAGGGCGGCCGAGCGGGAGCGAGCGAATTCGGCGAAGCCCGAGTCGGTGTCCGTCGGCCCACGCATCCCCCTCATACTCACCTAAACGTACAGATCGGCGGACCGGTTGCCAGGGCCGACAGTCTTTTCGAGCCGCCGAGCGCCGCAGGTAGAATCGAAGGCCGTGACGCCGAGCTCTGTCCCCTTGCGCGCTGAGGTTGCGCGGAGAATCGTGGCAAGGGTCGAGGACCTCGACGGGCGCAAGGTCGTGCACGTGAGTGGTGACCCCGAGCGCGGGGCGCAGCCGCTGAGCATGATCGACGGTGCGACGATCGCATCCGGGGCCCGCCTGGCCCTCGCAGCCCGACTGCCCTTGGTGGTCAGCTTCATGACCAGCGGCGCCTCGGTCACCCCGGGCCTCGATGCGCTCGCTGCCTGGGGTAACGCCGCCAGGGCCGTTGCAGCCTGCTCCGGAGTGGTCCCGGTATGCATGGTGATCACCGGCCCGGCGCTCTCCGGCCCGGCGCTGCTGATCGGGTTAGCCGACGTGGTGGTCATGACCCCCGATGCGTTTGCATTCGTGTGCGGACCGGGGATGGTGGCCGACTTCACCGGCGTCGAGGTCAGCCCCGCCGAGCTGGGGGGAGCCTCGGTTCACGCCCGACGGACCGGAGTCGCCACGCTGCTCGCCGACGATCCCGACGACGCCCTGGTGCTGGTCGCCGAGGTGCTGGACTTCTTGCCCGATCACTGCGACGCCCTACCGGTGCGGGGACCGAATTACGACCCGGCCGAGCGACCCACCCCCGAGCTGCGCGACGTGCTGCCCGCTTCGGAGCGCGGCTCGTATGACGTGCGCAAGGTGGCGGAGGCAATCGTGGACGAGGGCGAGCTGATGGAGCTGCGAGCCGGGTGGGCACCCCAGCTGGTTACCGCCCTTGGGCGAATCGACGGGCGCGCGGTGGGCCTCGTGGCCAACCAACCCCAGTCCATGGCCGGCACCCTCGACATCGCCGCGTCGCAGAAGGGAGCCAGGTTCGTGGCCTTCTGCGATGCGTTCAACCTGGCCATAGTGACCCTGGTGGACACGTCGGGGTTCCTGCCCGGCAAGGACCTGGAATGGCGGGGCATGATCCGCCACGGTGCCGAGCTGGTCTTCGCCTATGCCCGCGCCACGGTCCCCCGCATCTGCATCATCCTGAGAAAGGCCTACGGCGGGGCTTACATCGTCATGGACAGCGCCGGCATGGGCAACGACTTGTGCCTGGCGTGGCCGAGCGCCGAGGTGGCGGTGATGGGGGCCGCCCCTGCGGTCCAGATCCTCTACCGCCGCGAGGACGCGGACTCCCAGGAGCGCAGGGTGGCCGAGTACCGGGCCGAGCACCTCACCCCCTGGAAGGTGACCGACCGAAGCCTGGTCGACGTCGTGATCGACCCGGCCGAGACCCGTGCTGTCCTTTCGGACGGCCTGGCCATGCTCGCCACCAAGCGCGAGCGACTGGTCCGCCGCCGCCACGACAACTCTCCCCTTTGAGCTCGACAGCCCCCACCACCGGGGTCCATGGAACCTTCGACCCGCCCGACGTGTCTAAGGTGCGTGAGACCACACCGTGCAGTCCCCAAGCTGGCCCTCCCCAAGCTGGCCCTCCCCAAGCTGGCGTTGTTGGCCGGCGCTGCTGCCATCGGCCTCGGCGCCTGCGGCACCAACTCGGGCAACACCAGCCCTACTGTCCCCCCCACATCTTCCAGCACGGCCCCCCCTTCGGGCACCGGTGGGAACGGGGCGCCATCTTCCACTACCACAACCACCGCCACCGCCTCCAGCACGACGACCACCGCCGCCGCCGCGGAGTCCGGTCCGGGCCGGTGCATGGTCTCCCAGCTCAGCGTCAGTTCAGGCCGTTCGAACGCTGGCACCGGGCACATCGGCCAGGTTTTCACCTTCACAAACACCTCGTCGGCGACCTGCACGATGTACGGCTACCCCGGCCTGGGAATGCTCAACTCGTCTGGCCAGGCAATCACCACCAACGTCCTGCGCACGCCCAGCGTGGTGGTCCAGCCCGAGACTCCGACCACTGTGAGCCTGGCACCGGGGAAGCAGGCCTCCTTCCTGCTCGGCTACGAGGATCAGACCGGTTTCGGGAACTCCACCTGCCCGAGTTCCGCGAGCCTCGAGATCACCCCCCCGAACGACTACTCGCACCTGGTCGTCCCGGCCCAGATCGCCGCCTACGGGCCTTCGATCGGCCAGTGCGGGGCGATCAATGTCTCCCCAATCTACCCGGGGTCCGGGCAACAGCCCTGAGGACCCGACCTGGTCCGGCAACTGCCAAGCCCCTCAGCGGTTCGACCAGTCCCCAGCGTCGTTGAAGTCCACCTGGACGCTCTGCTCAGGCCGGCGCTCGGTGGCCTTGGCAATGTCGGAGAGCACCCGGCGGTCGGCGGCGGTGAGCGGCGGGGCCAGGATGCTGCGGGGGTAGAGCCGGCGGGAGCGGACCACGTTCAGCTCGGCTGCGTACATGGTAATCTCGGCCGCCAGGTACAAGAAGGCCAACAGTCCGAGGATCGAGCCAAAGGTGCCATAGACCTGGTTGGAGTGCTTGAGCTGGTGGCCCACCAGGGAGGTCCCGCCCAGCTGGAGGATAGCCCAGACGGTGCCGGCCACTGTCGCCCCCACCAGCAGGAGCCGGGTGCGGATGACGTTAGGCGTAAGGAGCCGGAAGGCCACTATGAACAACGCCATGTCCACCGCGATGGTGACCAACCCGGCACCGACGCGGGTCCCGATGCCACCACTGCCGAAGGTCGCGAAACCGGCTAAGACGGAGGTCACGATCACGTCGCCAAGCAGCAGGAACAAAAACCCGATACCCCTGACCAGCCGGGGCAGGTAGCCCGGGCGCTTTACCAAGGGCACGTTCCACACCTGGGCCATCGCCGCCTGGGCAGCCTGGGTAATGCCCAAGGAGCCCCAGATCAGCCCGACCAACCCTATCACCAGACCGAAGGCGCTCCCCTCTTTGAGCGCGTGGACCCCATTGGGACCGGCCAGCTGGGTCCCGATTACCGGGAACTGGCCGAGGGCGGAGTTGAGCACCTTGTGTGTTTCGCTCGGGGTGAGAACCAGTCCCATGACCGTGATAAGCACCAGGATCAGCGGGAACAGGGACAAGAACCCGTAGTAAGCGACCAGTGCGGCCAGCGATCCGGCGGAGTCGTCCCCAAATTTGCGAATCACGGCCCAGCCAAACGCCAGGGCAGGGGTCCGCTGCTGGAAGGCGTCCAGCCTTTTGACGCTGCGCTGGATCGCGTTCATTGAGAGTGAAGCATAGGCCGTGGCCGGAGCAGACTTGGACCGGAGCAGGCTTGGACCGGAGCAGGCGCTCGGACCGGAGCAGGCTTGGACCGGAGCAGGCGTTCGGACCGGAGCAGGCGCTCGGACCGGAGCAGGCGCTTGGACCCGGAGCATAGGCTGGGGGCGGTGAACAGATCCATGACCCGAGCCAACGACCCGTGCTGGTGCGGCAGCGGACGCAAGTACAAGCGTTGCCACCGGGATGGCGCATCCCGCGTCCGGCAGGGCCAGATCAGCCCCCTGCGCCCGGTCCCCGACAACATCCCCCGACCCGACTACGCAATCACCGGTCGCCCGGAGGGAGAGGACGACGAGAGCCCCGTCAAGACCCCCGAGCTGATCGCGGCGATGCGGGTCGCCGGGCGGGCCGCTGCGGAGGTGTTGGCCGTGACCGGAGCGGCGGTGGCGGTCGGGGTCACCGGAGATGAGCTCGACGCCATCTGCCACGAAGAGTGCATCCGGCGGGGAGGCTATCCCAGCCCGCTCAACTACCAGGGATTCCCCAAGTCGTTGTGTACTTCGGTGAACGAGGTCATCTGCCACGGCATACCTGACAACCGCCCCCTTGCGGACGGGGACATCGTGAACCTGGACGTGACCATCTTCCTTGGCGGAGTGCACGGAGACACCAACGCCACCTTCTTGGTGGGCAACGTCGACGAGGCATCGCGCCGGCTCGTCCGGGTGACCAAGGAGTGCCTGGACCACGGGATTGCCGCGGTGCGACCTGGCCGGCCGATCTCGGAGATCGGACGGGCGATCGGGGTCCACGCCGAGCGCCACGGGCTCGGTGTCGTACAGGCCTTTGTGGGCCACGGCATCGGGCGGGCATTTCACTCCCCCCCCAACATCCTGCATTACTACGACCCCAAGGCTTCCACCATCATGGTCCCCGATATGACCTTCACCATCGAGCCGATGATCACCCAGGGCAACTGGCGCCACCGCATGTGGGACGACGGCTGGACCGCGGTGACCACCGACGGGAGTCGGACCGCCCAGTTCGAGCACACCTTGGTGGTCACTGAAGACGGTGTCGAGATACTCACTACCACCCCTTAGTGGCCCATAGCACGGGCCGATACGACACGGCGGAGCTATCTCCACTATCTTCCCCACGGTGAGCGATTCAAAGATCAGGGGAACCCACCTGCGCTCGGCCAGAGCGATGCGGGCCATCCAACCACAACGGGGGCGGCTGATCGGGGCAATCGCGGTGGGGATCGGATCGGCTCTCGGACTGGCCGCCTGCAGCCCAACCGCAGCGAACCTGGGGCACGGCCCGCGCGGGGTCAGCCAGGCGACCCGCGCCGCTGACGGGGTGATCAGCATCTACAACACCGAGGTCCTGCCCAAGATCCTCCGTGTCCCGGTGGGCAGCAACGTCTTGGTGATCAACCAGAGCGGGTTGAGCCACACCGTTACCGCCTTCGACGGCAGCTTTGGCACCCCAGTTCTCTCCGGAGGAGGGAACGATGCCTCTTTCGTCGTCACCAAAACGGGTACGTTCCGCTACTACGACCAGCTGAACACCTTCCTTCAGGGGGAGATCATAGTCACTCCCAAAGGTTCTTAGGTCCCCGGCTCAGGTGCAACCGCTTGCGATTGTCCCCTCGATGACCAAGCCGGTGGACAGGAGCAGCTCCTCCCCACCGTGCGGCCCGATCAGCTGGAGGCTGGCCGGGAGGGCGGCATTGGGGCTCTTAGCCGGGATCGGCTGGGACAGGGCGGGCAGACCGGCAAGGTTGACCGGACCCGTGGCGTAGGTGAACGGGAAGCTGCTCGCCTCCTCCAGCCGCGGCGGGAAACCCACCAGGGTGGGCAGGACCAAAAGCTCGACCTGCTCCAGGTGAGACGCCAGCTCGGAACTCCAAGCCATGCGGTACTCCCTGGCGCCGGCGAGCTCAACCGGGGAGACCTTGGCCCCGCGGGCAAGCCGCTGCGCCACAGCGGGGTCGAGGCGGTCGAGGCGGTCCATCAACGCATGATTCGCCAGGGCGGCCTCCGCCTCCAGGAGGCCTATCCCCCTGCGCCAGGCCCGCTCCCATCCCGGCAGGACAACCTCGGCCACCTCGAAGCCCGACACTGCCAACACCGCGTCGATCGCCTCCTCGATCACCGGGTCAACCCGGCCAAGCCGGACCCGGCCGAGGCGGCGGGCCGGGCCGGCTGCGATCACAAAGCCAGCCTCCAGCCATCCCATCCCGACCACTAGGCCCTCCACACACGCCGCCATAGGCCCGACCGTGTCCATGCTGGGGGCCAAGGGACGCACGCCCTGAGTCGATACGCGACCAAAGCTGGTCTTGAGGCCGCAGGTGCCACAGCACGCCGAAGGAATGCGGATCGAGCCCCCGGTGTCGGTCCCGTAGGCCACCTCGGCCTGGCCCGTGGCCACCGCCACCGCGGAGCCCGAGGAGGACCCGCCTGGCACCAAGGCGGGGTCCAGAGGGTTGAGCGGGGTACCGTAGAAGGGGTTTACGCCGCTGGTCCCGAACGCTAGCTCCACCAGGTTGGTCTTGCCCACGATTGGCGTGCCGGCCCGACGGGCACCGGCCAGGCAGCGTGCATCGGTGACGGCCGGCCGGGCCGTCTCCGCCACCAGCCGGCTTCCGGCGGTCGTTATCGTGCCCGCCAGGTCGATCAGGTCCTTGATCGCCAACCTGGGCCGGGCCTCACCCACCTCGAAGCGCTGGATAAAGGTGCTCGAACTGAAGATCAGCTGGACCCCGGCACCCGCAGCCGGATGAACACGAAGCGCTGGTAGATGCTGAACTTTGCCAACCAGAGCACCGCGTAGGTCGCAAAGAATGCAACCCCGATGACAATTAGACGTTCGGTCCCCTGAAGGGGAAGGTGGTGGGCCACCTCACGGGTGACGAGTGTCGAGCACAACCAGCTCACCCCGGAGGTTGCCCAGTAGAGCACCAGCTGGCGGACCGTACGGGTCCGCTCGGCTTCCGACCAGATCCAGTATCTGCTCAGCAGGTACGACACCAGCCCTCCTGCCACGTTGGCCAGCAGTGCCGAAGAGGTTGCTCCCAAGGTCTTCGTCCCGATCAGCGAAACCAGTATCGCTTCGCTGACGACGGTGCACAGCCCAGACGTCACCAGGTATCGCGCCATGCACAACAGGCGCGGGTTTTGCTCCATGAGCGCCCGCAGCCTCCCGAGCAAGCGCCGAAGACCACCCTTACGATCGCCCGGGCCTTGCACCAGCTCAGATTCTGGACGTCGCGTGACGATCAACCGGCTTACTCCAGGCTCTGGGGTGCGAACTTTGGTAGATCTGGGGCTGATATAGGCCCAAAACTACCAAAGTTCACCTTTGTTCTCTAATCAGCGCGGTCGCCGCCTGCTGGAGGGCGATCCTGGCTTGGAGGGCGATCCGGGCTTGGCGGGCGATCCGGGCTTGGCGGGCGATCCGGGCTTGGCGGGCGATCCGGGCTTGGCGGGCGATCCGGGCTTGGCGGGCGATCCTGGCTTGGCGGGCGATCCGGGCTTGGCCGGCTTGGCAGGTTTGGCCCCCACCCCCGGCTGGGGTCGCTGAACCTGAGGCCCTACCCCAGGCTGGGCGACCGGGTCCCTGGTGCGCATCGCCCCCGGCCGGCGGTGGGGGCCGCCCTGACCGCTGAGCCGGGTCTGGCGCGAAGCGGCCCGGCGCATCTCCCGGCTCATCTCCTCCGGACCATTGCCGGCCAACGCGTCCTGGAGGGCCGGCAGTCGCTGCTCCTCGGGCAGCCTTGCCAACCCAAAAGCAACCTCGCGCAGCTCCGGAGGGAGTGGGCGGCCCTTGGCCTTCGAGCGCTCCATGTACTTGAGGAGTCGGCGGGCATAGGTGCGCCGGACGAAGCCCACGCCCATGAGCCGGCGGAACAGCTTTGCCCGGAAACCGTCGGTCTTGTCAGCAGCCACAAGGTGCCGTTATAGCATCCATGGGGGCGGGAGAGGGCACAACGCGGTTGGCGCGACCGGGGAGAATTCCCTTATATGCGGTGGGATCCGAGCAGAGAGCGCTTGTGGTCCAAGAAGTCCACCAGCACGTAGTCGCCCAGGTTCTCGGGGGTGGTGTAAAACGCCCGGCCGCCGTTCAGCCGGGTCATGTGCTCCACGAAGGCCCGCAGGTAGCTGGTGGCATCCAGCATGAACGTGTTGATCCGGATCCGCTCTCTGGTGCAATGAACCGCTTGCGCGAGGGTGGCCTGGATGGTCTCGGGACAGGAAGGGTACTCGAAGTGAACCGGACCGCGGGGGTCCCCCTCGGGGAGCAGGTGCGCGGTGGGCTCGCCGTCGGTGATCATGATCACCTGCTTCGCCCCCGATTGGCGGGAGAGCATCCTGCGGGCCAGCAGCAGGGCGTGCTCGATGTTGGTGCCGTACGCGAAATCCCAAGAAACCTCGGGCAACTGGGCGGCGCTCAGCTCCCGTGCCAGCTCCCCGAAGCCGACCAACCCGAGGAAGTCACGCGGGTATCGGGTCGAGATCAGCGAATGCAGGGCCAACGCAACGCGCTTGGCCGCCAGGAAGTTGTCCCGCATTGGCATGGATAGCGACAGGTCGATGGCGAGCACGGTGGAGGAGCGGGTGGTGGTCTCGGTGCGTTCCACTTCGAAGTCCGCCGGCTGGAGGGCGACCGGGATCCCCGAGCCGCGCTGGAGCGCACCTCTCTGGATGGCATTGTGGAGGGTCCGGGGGATGCTGAGGTTAAACGGGTCACCCCACTCGTAGGCCTTGGTGGCGTGCTCGCGCTCGTGGCCCAGGCCTGGTCGTTCCAGAGAATGCTGCCCGATCCGGTCCTTTGAGAGGCGCGAGAACACTGCGGCCAGGGCGTTGTCGCCAATCCTGCGCATCCCCCGTGCGGTGAGGGAGAGGCGGCCTTCACGCTGGGAGATCAGACCCGCCTCCTCCAGCATCCGGGCCAGGGTGGCCAGACGCTCCAGCGAGGCGGCATCGGCGTCTCCCATGAGCTGGCGGGCCTTGTCCAGGTCCACATCGGCGAGCGCTCCAGGGGCCTGGGCGGAACGGAGGAGATTTTCCAGCTCGTCCAGGTCGGACAGCGAGCGCAGCACCCCGGCCCCCTCGGCCAGCCCCAACGGGTCAACCCCGCCAAAGTCCCACTGCCGGTCCCAGCCTGCTTGGGGGAGTGCGGCGCGCAGGTTGGCCGCCAGGCGCTCGACCTGCCAGCGCAGGTCCATGTCCTCCAGCATGGCGCTCATCATCTGTTGGATCTGGGCGCGCTGGTCGGGGGACATGGATGCGAGCATGGAGGACATGGCCGCCATCTGGGCGGCGATGGCCGCCAGCAGTTCGTCGAGGTTGGATGGGTTCCCCGGCACCATGTCGCCGAAACGCTCCATGAAGTCCTCGAAGCTCGGATCCAGCGCCTGGCCCGCCTCGCGTTGCTCGATCATGCGGTTGAGCGAACCGTACATCTGGCGTTGGCGCTCCAGCTGTTCGGGACCGACGCTGGCGATGGCCGCCTGCATCTGGTTGAACTGGCTCTGGGAAACCTGGCTGCGGAGCTGTTCCACCAGCTCCTCGAAGCGTTCCCGAGCCTCGGTGGAGGTGAACTCGTATCCCTGCAGCGCCCGGATCCGACCAGCCAGGTCAGGCGGGACCAGGTCTAGCTGGGTTCGGCGCTGGGAGGCCACGTCCTGGGTGGCTCGGATGCGGGCGGGGTCGCCGGAATCGGCGGCTGCGGACTCCAGTAGGTCGAGGCTGGCTGCCTCGGTGTCCATCACCTCCCGCAGAGCCTGGGCGATATCCTCGTACAGGCCCCCCATGTCCCAGCGCTCAAGCTCGTCCCGGCGGCGCTGGCGGAGGCGCTCCATCAGCTCACGCAGGCCAGCGACCCGCTCCCCGGAGCGGTCGGCAAAGCCAGACTGGAGCAACCGGCGTAGTGCGGCACCGACGTCGCCGTGGTAAAGCAGGTCATCGCTCAGCTGGGAAAGGATGTCGGTCGCGTCGGATTCGAAGCCGACCTGGGTCCCGTCCCAGCGGGAGTAGGCGTAAAGGGGGGACATCGGCGGCTCTGACCGCCCTCAGTCCAGGTCCCGGTGCCCGCCGGGGTCGGGGTCGGGGCGGCGGCCTGGGTCGGGGCGGCGGTCGGGGTCTGGACGACGGCCTGGGTCGGGGCGGTGGCGGGGGTCGTGCGGGGTGGCTCTGGGGCCACGGTCCCGGCCCCGGTAGGCGACCCGGCCCCCGTCCACGGCCTTGTTGAGGCGCTTGGACAGGTGCAGCCCCTCCAGGACCAGCTCGGCCGCGCTGGCGAGCAGGCCGGGGCTGGCACCAGCTCCGACCAGGGCCGCGACCGGGTCGCTCAGCGCAGGGAGCCCGGCCAACAAATCTACATAGGCAGCCGAAGCCAGCCCGTCGCCCGTACGTGCGACGGTGTCCCCGTCAAAGGCATCGACCACCGCCTTCAGCCGCTCGGGGCGCAAGTGGCGCCTGAAAGCGGCCAGCACCGCTGCGCTGGTCAGCCGTTCCAGCACCTCGGCGTCACGGCCCTCCTCGACCATCTCAATCTCGACCTTCCCGGCGGTCGAGGCCACAAGAGCGTCCAGATCGCTGATCCGGGGTACGACCTCGGACTCGCCACAGCGCAGCGCCCGGCGCGCGGCGTTGGCCACCAGGGTCTCGTGGTTGGCGATGCTGAGGCGCACCGAGACCCCAGAGCGCTGGTTCACCGCGGGGCTGGAACGAGCCAGCTGGCTGATGGTGGCGACTATCTCAGACATGAAGACGGGCACCTCCACCGGCAGGCCTGCCACATCCAGCCGAGATGCCTCCTGGGCCACCACCGCCAGCTCGGTGGCCAGGTCACGGGGATAGTGCGTGCGGACCTGGGCGCCAAAGCGGTCCTTGAGTGGGGTGATGATGCGGCCGCGGTTGGTGTAGTCCTCCGGGTTGGCCGACGCCACCAGCATCACGTCGAGGGGCAGGCGGATCTTGTGGCCCCTGATCTGGATATCGCGCTCCTCCAAGACGTTTAGCAGCGCCACCTGTATCCGCTCTGCCAGGTCCGGCAGCTCGTTGATGGCAAAGATCCCCCGGTTGGTGCGGGGGACCAGGCCGTAGTGCAGCGTCAGCTCGTCGGACAGGTAGCGCCCCTCCGCCACCCGGATCGGGTCGACCTCGCCGATCAGGTCGGCTACCGAGGTGTCGGGCGTGGCGAGCTTCTCCCCGAAGCGCTGTTCCCGGTGGACCCAGTCGATCGGGCAGTCCTCGCCCTGGGTGGCGACCAGGTCTCGAGCCGGGCGCGACACCGGCGCGTACGGGTTGTCGTTGATCTCCGAGCCGGCGACAGCGGGCATCCATTCGTCCAGGAGGGCGGTCAGCGAGCGGATGATCCTGGTCTTGGCCTGACCGCGCTCGCCGAGCAGGATGATGTCATGCCCAGCCAGAAGGGCGTTTTCGAGGGCGGGCAGCACGTCGTCGTCGAAGCCCAGCACCCCTTCGACCACAGGGCGACCCGCCGCGATCCGAGCCACCGCATTGCGGCGCACCTCGTCCTTGACGCTGGTCGCTTGCCAGCCGGAGGCGCGCAGCGCCCCCAGGGTGCTCGGTCGGGTGCTCACAGTGCCAGGCTATTGGGCGCGTGAGCCAGTGCCTATATAGGTCGCCCGGGGGTGGGGAAGCTGGAGCGCGTATAACGCGGTCAACCTTCCCCACCCCCTCGCGCGGAGCCAAATCAGGCAATCCAGCGGTGATCGGTGTACCAGGCAACCAGGCGCACGATCTCGGCGTCGAGGTCGGTGTGCTCGAAGACAAAGCCGGTCTCCGACAGCGCGTCGAGGCTCAGCCGGTTGTTCGGGTTCGGCCGGGTAAGGAACGCCAGCCTGCGGGGGCTCAGCAAGATCTCCGGGTCCAGCCGCCCATCGGCCACCAACCGGTCCCGCACCTCCCGGCGCTCGGCGTCAGCCAGACCGGCGGAGCCCGACCCCGGACCCACCGACCCCGGACCCACCGACCCCGGACCCACCGACGGGGGACCCACCGACGGGGGACCCACCGAGCCTGACGCCGGAGGTGGGGTGGTGATGCGGGGCGCCATCCCGAGTGCGGCGGCTATCGCCGAACCGACCTGGTGGCTGGTGGGGAACTCAGGCGAACTCAAGTTGAACGCCCGACCCAGCACCTCGTCCCCGCTGCGAATCCCGAGGTGCACCAGCGCCCGAGCGGCGTCGTCGCCGTGCACCAGGCGCAGCTCGACCGCCGGCTCGGACAGCTCCAGCTCGGCGAACCCGGCGTCCCGCTCGATGGAGGCGTCCAGGATGGCGCTGGCCACCAGCTTGATGTTGTAGGGACCGTATACCGACACCGGTCGCACGACCAGCGCCCTTAGGCCGCGGCCCACCGCCTCCCAAACCGCCGCCTCCGCTGCGAGCTTGGTCTTGCCATAGGGGCGGCTGGGCAGCAGCGGGCCGTCCTCGCGCACGGGCAGCGGCAAGGGGGTCTTCTCCCCGTAGACCGAGGTGGAGCTCACGTACACGAAACGCGCCCCCGGCGCACCCGAGACGACGGCATCGGCGAGGCGCGCGGTCCCGGCCACGTTCACCAGGGCCATCTCTTCCTCGGTCGAGCGCGAGCTGGAGGCCCCGGCCAGGTGGATCACCAGGCCCACGCCCCCGACCAGCTCGTCCAGCGGGTCGGAGGTCAGGTCAGCCCGCACGTAACCCGCCTCAGCGGCGAGCCAGTCCGGGCGTGGCCCACGGGCGGTGGCCACCACCTCGGTACATTCCTCCAAAAGCTGGGGGACCACGTAACGGGCCAGGAAGCCGGTCGCCCCGGTCACCAGTACCTTCACCGGGCTCCCACCGAAGCCCCCGCCGGCGGGCCCGCCGCGGCGACGGCAGCCAGGACGGCGGCGAGGTGGCGGGATCGAAGGGGCAGGCAGGGATCCAGCCCGAGCGGATCGGCGACCACCGAAGCCTCGGGTGGGCCGCCGAACCCGCTCACCACCAGGGCCGCGCCCGGAAAGCACTTGTCCAAAGTGTCGGAGTTGGCCACCACGACACAGGCCAGCCCCGCCCCGAGCGCAGCCGCACACCCCGTGGGCGAGTCCTCCACCGCCACCACCTCGCCGGGCTCGAGCGCCAGGCGGGAAAGAGCCAGGTGGTAGCACGCCGGGTCCGGCTTGAGGACCGCCACCTCCGAGCCGGTCACCACCACCTCGAAGGCGTCCGGGGCCAGCCGGCCGAGCAGCGCTCCCACCCAGCCGCCCGACCCGGTGGTGGCCACCGCCAGGCGCACCCCGGCCGAGCGCAGGTCTGCGAGCAGCTCGCCGACCCCTGGGCGCAGGCCGATCGCACCGGAGGCGATCATCCCGTCGAGCTGCGCCGTCTTGAGCCGGTGAAGCCTGGTGGCGAGGGCCTGAGCCTCTCCGGGCGAGACCCCGGCCGTGCGGAAATAGTGGGCCAGGCGCGCCACCCCCCCGGGGACCGCCAGCAGGCGACGGTAGGCGGACGGTTCCCAGCGGTCCTCCAGCCCCATCTCCTCGAACGCCCGGTTGAACGCAACTCGGTGGCCCTCCTGCTCACTGTCCACCAGCGTCCCGTCGACGTCGAACACCACCGCGGCGAGTGCCATCACCGGTGCGGGCTCTGGCGGGATGCGGGCACAGGCCACACCGTAGTCCGGGCGTGCGCGCCCAATGGTCGTCGCGTAGGGTGGGGGCGATGGTGGGCACCCCGGTCGTGATCAGCGGCACCCGGCCCGGCCCGGACGCCGGCATCCACAGCCGGGGCGGACCGGGGGGGCGGACCGGGCGGGCGGACCGCTGGTGGCTCCAGCCGACCATCACCGTCCTGGCCCTGAGCGCCTTCGTCGCCTACGGGCTGTGGGCCGCGCTGCGCAACGGGGACTACTACGCCGACCCGCTGCTGTCTCCCTTTTACTCCCCGTGCGTGGTGGCCAGCTGCTCCTACGTCTACGGCCCGATCCTGCCCTCGTGGTGGACCTACCCTGCCCTGGCGGTGCTGATCTTCCCCCTCAGCTTCCGCCTGACCTGCTACTACTACCGCAAGTCCTACTACCGCTCGTTCTGGTGGGCGCCGCCGGCCTGCGCGGTGGCCGACGCCAGGCCCCGCTACACCGGCGAGAGCCGCTTTCCCCTCATCTGGCAGAACGTCCACCGTTTCACCTGGTACATCGCGGTGGTCTTCGCCGGGGTGCTGAGCTGGGACGCCATCACCGCCTTCCGCTTCCCCCACGGGGTGGGGATGAGCCTGGGCAGCCTGATCCTGGTGGTGAACGCGGTCCTGATCTGGCTCTACACCGCCTCGTGCCACTCCTGCCGACACCTGTGCGGGGGCAGGCTCCGCAACTTCTCCAAAGCCCCCCGCCGGCACTGGCTCTGGAAGCGGCTATCGGTGCTCAACGCCCACCACATGGTCTTTGCCTGGCTGAGCCTGGTCTGGATAGCCTGGGCCGACTTCTATATCTGGCTGGTGGCCTCCGGAGCGATCCATGACCCCCGGTTTTTTTGAGTAATCGTGTAATGGTTACCCCCGAGACCGAGGCCCACGAACTTGACGTGCTGGTCATAGGTGCCGGCGGCGCGGGCCTGCGGGCGTCCATCGAGGCTCGCTCTGCCGGGCTTCGCACCGGGGTGGTGTGCAAGTCGCTGCTCGGCAAGGCCCACACGGTGATGGCCGAGGGAGGCATTGCCGCAGCCATGGGCAACGTCTGGCCCGAGGACAGCTGGGCCGTCCACTTCCGCGACACCATGCGCGGGGGCAAGATGCTGGCCAACTGGCGCATGGCCCAGCTCCACGCCATGGAGACGCCCGACCGGGTGATGGAGCTGGAGTCCTGGGGGGCGGTGTTCGACCGGACCCCCGACGGGCGGATACTCCAGCGCGACTTCGGCGGGCACCGCTACGCCCGGCTGGCCCACGTCGGGGACCGGACCGGGCTGGAGATGGTGCGGACCCTCCAGCAAAGGGCGGTCTCGCTCGGCATCGAGGTCTTCATGGAGTGCATCATCGTGCGCCTGCTGCTCGGCAGCGACGGCGAGGTTGCGGGGGCGCTGGGGATCTGGCGGGCCTCGGGGGAGTTCGTGGTGTTCCGGGCTGCCGCAGTGGTGCTCGCCACCGGCGGGGTGGGCAAGGCTTACCAGGTCACCTCGGCCAGCTGGGAGTACACCGGCGACGGCCAGGCGCTGGCCCTTGGGGCGGGGGCGGAGCTGATCGATATGGAGTTCCTCCAGTTCCACCCCACCGGGATGGTCTGGCCGCCATCGGTGCGCGGCCTGCTGGTCACCGAGGGGGTGCGCGGCGACGGGGGGGTGCTGCGAAACTCCGAGGGACGCCGGTTCATGTTCGACTACATCCCTGAGTTCTTCGCCGCCGAGACTGCGGACACCGAGGCCGAGGCGGACCGCTGGTACACCGACAAGCGCAACAACCGCCGCACGCCCGACCTTTTGCCCCGCGACGAGGTGGCCCGGGCGATCAACACCGAGGTAAAGGCCGGGCGGGACAGCCCGCACGGGGGCGTCTTCCTGGACATAGCCAGCCGGCATGACGCGGAGTACATACGGCGGCGGCTGCCTTCTATGTACACCCAGTTCAAGCAGCTGGCGGATGTGGACATCACCAAGGTGGCGATGGAGGTCGGCCCGACCTGCCACTACATCATGGGCGGGATCCGGGTGGACGCCGAGAGCGCCGCCACCACCATTCCAGGCCTGTTCGCCGCCGGCGAGGTGGCCGCCGGGCTGCACGGGGCCAACCGCCTTGGCGGCAACTCGCTCGGCGACCTTTTGACCTTCGGCCGCCGCGCCGGCCTGGCTGCCGTCGCCCGGGCCGCGGGGAGTCGATCGGGGGCTGTCCGGGCTGCGGGGAGTGGCACCGAGGCTGGGCATCTGCAGGCGGCCCAGATCGGAGACGCCTGTGCCGGCGCCCTCGCGCCGATCGGGCGAGAGGGTGGTGAGAGCCCGTACGCGATCCACGCCGAGCTGCAGGCGACCATGCAGTCCCTGGTAGGCATCGTACGCACCGCTTCGGAGCTGTCGGCAGCGTTGGAGGAGCTGGACCGCCTGGACGAGCGGGTCGCCCGGGTGTCGGTGAAGGGCGGCCGCACCTTCAACCCTGGGTGGCACCTGGCGCTGAGCC
>JBOGGT010000144.1:0-2950 GCA_050744225.1 Acidimicrobiales bacterium
GTGGTGGACCTGGTCGGAGAGGAGGTGATCGTCAAGCACTGACTATCATCAAAACCAGTCACCCTGGGCACTGGGTCCACCTACATTTTCGGTGATCGTCAACCTACATTTTCCGTAATCCGCGACAGCATCGGTGTCACGGTCTGGTTCGGTCATGATCAGATGATCCTCCATGGGTCGTGGAGACCCGCGGATGCTGTCTGATTGACCGGTCGATCTCTATCGCGAAGTCAGGTGCAAACCAGGAGTCTGTCACGGCCATGGACAACTGGGCTGTGAAGGGTCTTTGACACAACGAAGGCCGCGCAGTATGATAGCACCATGCGCGGATCTCGCCTCACCCTGCTTCACCTAGGCACACTCGCTGGCACGCTCGCTCTCGTTGCGCTCTTAGTTGACCCGGCCATAGCTGCAGGCTCGACGCTTTCAACCCCCGCCAGCTCGGGTGTTTCCCGAACTGGGCTTTCAGGTCCACAAGAACAGCCCGGCACAGGTGCCACCGGAACAGCACGAGCCTGTATCACCACTAGCGGCGGCAACAGCGTACCGGCTACCTGCGTGACGGAACACATCGACCTCCCGCCTGTGTCGCTTGGCCAATCTGGTTCCGGATCCAGCAGCGAGCTCGCTCCGGCAAGTCCAGCGGCGGGTCCAGTCGAGTCGTGCTACGGACACCTTGACCTCTCGTACGATAACCTTGTCGACAACGGTGTGCCATCCGGGGTCGTAACCAACATCATTTTTGACGTGGTTTGGGAGTGTAAAGGCACGGGGTCGCACGAATTAACCTGTGGGATCGCTGCCGATGCCGCACCCGGCTACGGCATTGGAAACGTCATGGTCCCATACGTGATTGCCGGGTCAGGTACGACCTACGGAACGCACACGTGCGCCGCCTTCACTACTCTGCCTAGCGCGGGAAGTTCCTTTCTTTACAATGTTCTTCAGTCGGATGCTAACATTAAGGACGATGTTACGGGAGAGGGCCTACTGATTGGGCCGTATCCCTTTTTCTTAACCCCCTTCTCCTAAGTGCGTCCACGAATGATCGCCTGGGAATCACTGTGCTCAGGGATACTGGACCTTCGAGGGTTTCCTGACCGGCAACGCAAACTCTTGGAAGACGGATTGGGAACCACACTTGCGCTGCTGCCCGAGGCGAAACGCACATCCCTTTTGGATCAACTAATTGCGGACGTTGAGGCGGCAGGCGGGCGTTCCCCCGAAGAGCAAGCGAGAGCATTGCAGATGCCTTTGCTTAAAGGGATCAATGAAGAGGTACTTCGACGTAAAGCGACCGGATCACCCTTGGGAAGTAATCCGATACATCAGAGGGGTCCGACCGCGGGAGGATCACTCCACCCGCCAGAATGATTGGATGCTCACTAGGTCAGTGAGCAGAAAGTCTCCTCCGGGTGCTCGCGATCCGGGGCTGGAAGTGAGAGAATGACAGGGTCGTAGTCCCTTCCTTCCCCGGAGGCCCTCGTGCTCGGTCGGGTTGATCCCCAAGCATCGCTGTTCCAGACTCGCTTCGTGAAGGCGCACCTTGGTGACGAGGGGCAGCTTCTACGAGCGTCTCGCCGATCACGGACATGAGGTCGTTCGCGACGATGACTACGCCGGGCTGTACTCGGAGTCTCATGGTCGACCCTCGGTGCCCCCATCGGTGATGATCCGTGCGCTGCTGTGCGCCACCCACGACCGAACCTCCGACCGTGAGGCTTCCCGGCGGACCCGGGTGGATGCGGACTGGAAGGCTGCGATGGGCGTGGACGACGACTTCTCCGGCATTGCCCCAACCACCTTCTCCCTTATGCGGGCTCGGATGCTGGCAGCCGACGCGGACGCCAAGTGCTTCGAGGCCACGCTCGCCAAGGCGGTCAAGGCCGGCATCTTCAAGCAGGGCCTGACCGCCATCATCGACTCCTCCCCGGTTCACGGGGCGGGCAACGTGGCCGACACCTACGAGCTGATCCGCAAGATGATGGGGCGTGGGGAGATCATTTCGATAGCACACGACACCGACGTGTCCCGCTCGGTCCCCTGGCCACGCCGACCCGAAGCGGCACGCCTCATCGCAGCCCTGGCCAATCCCAACCGGGGCTGGTCGGGCATCGTCATCGGCGAACCGCAGAGAGCTTTTGGTTCTGCTGGCCAAGTGCAGAACATCCTTCCCCAGCTGAGCCATTTCGGCGTGGCGCTGTGGGTGCCCGAGGTCGGCGGGCCGGTCGATCCTGACTCCGAAGCCCATGACCTGTTGATGTCGATGTTCGGAGGCCTGTCCAAGGCCGAACGCAACCGGCTGCGGGTCCGGGTGCGAACCTCGATGCGCGCCATGGCCCCCGAGGGCCGATACCTGGGCGGGCGACCTCCCTACGGCTATGACTTGGAGCGAACCGGTGTGGCGCATCCCAACCCCGAGAAGGCCCGACAGGGCATCGAGCTGACCAACCTGGTGCTGGACCCCGACACCGCCCCAGTAGTCACCCAGATCTTTGCCTGGAGGGTCGAGGGTGTTGGCTTTCGGTCCATAGCCGCAAGGCTCAGCGAGCAGGGCCTGCCCTGCCCCTCAGCGACCGACCCAGAGCGCAACACCCACCGCCATGGTCGGGCCTGGTCGGCCAGCGCGGTGCGCCTAGCCCAGACCGACCGGGCACCGGCCACCCCCGGACCACGGCCTGACCGTTCCGGAGAGACTCGCTACGCCCTTCGGGGTCTGTTGGTGTGCGCCCGCTGCGGCCGGCGGATGCAGGGCCACTCCGTGGCCCGGCGCAGCGGCGCCCAACGCTTGGGCTACCAAGTGCACCTACCGGGCCGACTATCCGAGCGACGAGGCTCACCCCAAGAGCCTGTTCGTGGCCGAGGAGCGAATCTTGGGCGCCCTCGATCACTGGCTGGGTCAGCTATGCGCCCCGGAACGCCTCGACGCCACCGTGGCCGACATCCTCGA
>JBOGGT010000145.1:0-4338 GCA_050744225.1 Acidimicrobiales bacterium
CGACGGGGGTGGGCATCGGTGGATGGGCAAGCAGAGGCAAATTAATCGAAATGCGCGAACTCTCACGACGCGATTTCCTCTTGGGGGTCGGCGCGGCCGCCGCGCTGGGCATTGCCGGTGCGGGCGCCTTGGTAGCGGAGTCGGGATCCTCCAAGCCTCGACGAACGGGGTCGGCCTCGACCGCCAACACCGCCGCTCAGGTGGGCGCCACCCGGATCGGGGACGGCCCGGTGGTGCAGACCGCAGCCTGGGTCACAGCGGAGAACGCCCGCGCCGGGACCAACCAATGGGCGATCGAGGGCAACGCGATCCCCCACGTGATCGAGGCTTACGCCGACCAGGTGAGCGCCCAGGTTGGGGACACCGTCAAGCTGTTCGTGAGCTGCCAGGACCCGACCTTCACCGTGGCGGCGTACCGGATGGGGTGGTACAACGGGCTGGGCGGCCGGTTGATCTGGCGCTCGCCCGCCGGCCTGACCGGTCGGGTGCAGCCGGCACCGTCGCTGAACCCGAGCACCTACATGGTGGAGTGTGCCTGGGCGCCTTCGCTGAGCGTGAAGGTGGGTTTGGACTGGCCGCCGGGCGACTACCTGTTCAAGCTGAGCACCTCCAGCGGCCAGGCCCGCTGGGTCCCCTTCGTCGTGCGCGACGACTCCTCCAAGGCCGCCTACGTCATCCAGAACAGCGTCACCACCTGGCAGGCTTATAACTGGTGGGGCGGCTACTGCTTGTACTACGGGCCCAACTCCGCCGGGTCGATCTACACCGGGCCGCACGGCTCGGCGGGGGAGGCCTTCACCAACCGCTCCCGGGTGGTCTCCTTCGACCGACCCTACCCCCACGACTGGGCGTATGGGGCGTCGGATTTCATCGGGAATGAGCTGCCGATGGTGATGCTGGCGGAGCGCCTGGGCCTGGACGTCACCTACTGGACCGATCTCGACTTCCACCAGCGACCCCAGCTGCTCGCCCAGCACCGGGCGCTGATCAGCCTGGGCCACGACGAGTACTGGTCTGCCCCGATGTACGACGCGGCCATCGCCGGGAATAACAACGGAGTCAACTTCATGTTCCTGGGGGCAAATGCCTGCTTCCGTCACGTTCGCTTTGATGCCTCGCCGCTCGGGGTCGACCGGCGTATGGTCTGCTACAAGGTGGCCAGCGAGGACCCGCTCTACGGGGTGGACAATTCGCAGGTCACCGGCAACTGGGCGGACCCGCCGATGCCGCGGCCCGAGTCTGTCCTGGTTGGGAGCATGTACCAGTCGAACGGTGTCGACGCCGACATGGTGATCGTGGACCCGGCCTCGTGGGTCCTGGCGGGCACCGGCCTGGGGAGCGGGCACCGGCTGGCGGGCCTGATCGGGCCGGAGTACGACGGGTATGACCCGGCGATCCCGAGCCCGTCCAACCTCAGCGTCATCGCCCACTCCCCCGTGGTTGACATCGCGGGCTCGCCCGGGTACGCCGACATGACCTGGTTCACCCGCGCGAAGGCGGGCGGGGTGTTTGCCACCGGCACCAACTACTGGATCAGCCGGCTGGGGGACAACTCAGGGAGGTTTAATGTCGGGCTGGTCTCGACCCCGACGGAGTTGACCGCACCGCTGACCCGGATCACCGAGAACGTGCTCGGCGCGTGCGGCACCGGGCCGGCCGGGCTGACCCACCCGTCGGTGGCGAACTGGCAGAGCTTCTACCGGGGGCCGGGCACCTCGTCGGCTATTGCGACCAACTACCGCACCTACTGGGGCGCGGGGGGCTGAGCACCCAAGTGGGGCCCATCGCCGCCCTCCCCAACCCGGCCCTGACTCCCGGCGCTGTGCCCCCCGCTGAGGTGTCTGAGGTGGACCCCGCTGAGGTGGCCCTCGCGCCCCCCGCGCCGCCCGCCGAGGTGGCCCTCGCGCCCCCCGCGCCGCCCGCCGAGGTGGCCCCCACGGAGGTGGCCCCCACGGAGGTGGCCCCCGCTGAGGTGGCCCCCACGGAGGTGCCGCTGGCGGGACCTGCGACCTCGCCCCCGGCCGGTCCTGCGTGGGGGCGGTGGTTGCGCAGGTTGCTCGGGGCGGTGGTCGTCGGTGGCGGGGCGTACGCGATCTACAACCAGCGCCACCAGGTGGTGGCGGGCGCGGCTTTGCTGGGCCACCTGGACTGGGCATGGCTGGTGGCTGCGTGCGCGGCAGAGCTGGCCTCGATGATCGCCTTCGCCCACATAATGCGCTGGCTGTTGCGCGCCGGTGGGGTCCGGCTCGGCCTGTTCCCGATGACCGGGATCACCTTCGCCGGCAATGCAATGACTGTGAGCCTGCCCGGCGGGGTCGCCTGGGGAGCGAGCTATGCCTTCGATCAGCTCCGCCGGCGCGGCGCCGACCGGACCCTGGCGGTCTGGGTGGTGCTCGCATCGGGGGCGTTGGACTCCTTCGCCCTGTTCGTGCTGATCGTGATCGGGGTCTGGGGAGCCGGGTCCACCGGTCCGGCGCGCGACCTCCGCTTGCCGGCCGCGGTACTGGCAGCGATCCCAGTACTGGCGGCGGTTGTGCTCTTCTCGATCCGCCACAGCGTGCGCTGCCACCGGGCCGGCTCCACAGTGCTTCGCTGGTTGGGAGGCCACCTGCGGGGCGGCGAGCGGGTCGGGCGATGGCTCAGCGCCACCGGGTCGCGCCTGGGGGCGGTCCAGCCGGACCCCTGGGAGTGGGCTGCCAGCTCGGCCTTTGCGGTGGCCAACGGGGTCTTTGACTGCGCCTGCCTGGTTCTCTCGATGCTGGCCCTGGGGATTGCGGTCCCCTGGCGGGGCCTGCTGGTGGCCTACTGCCTGGCCCAGATAAGCGCCGCCCTGCCCATCACGCCCGGCGGCCTGGGCCTGGTGGAGGGCAGTATGTCGCTAGCCCTGATTGCCTACGGGGTGCACACCGACGATGCAGTGGCCGCTGTGCTGCTCTACCGCATCATCAGCTTTTGGGCGCTGGTGCCCATCGGGTGGGGGGCCTGGGGCGCGCTGGCATACCAGGCCCGGCGAGCCAGAGGCGAGGGGCGCCCTCGGGCGTGGCCTATCAGCCCTTGAAACTCAGAGGTCCAGGACGAACCGGAGTGCCTGCTCGATGAGGCCCAGCTCCGCGGGAGTGACCATCCCGCTCCGAGAAGTCAGTCGAGCGGTTGAGATCACCCGGAGCTGGTCGCAGCGCGCATAAGACGTTTGGTCCAAGCCAGCTGAGCCCGATTCCAGTTCGACGTGGCTTCGCAGGCCGTAGTTGCCGGAAGTGACTGGTACGACCACTACCAGCTGGCCAGAGCCGTTGTTGAGGATGTCGACCGACACGACGACGGCTGGGCGCACGAAGGCTGGCTCGTGCCCCACGGGTTCGCCAAGTCGACCCGGTAAACCTCGCCTCGCCAGATCAAGCCAGCGCGTCCCACTCCTGACGTTCGGCCATATACTGCTTCCAGCGTTCGGGGTCATTACGCAGTTTTTGGTAGTCCTGATCGAGGGCGCGCAGGAACTCTTGGCGTTCCAGCGCATCGATCGCCGAATGGACCACATCGACCACCGTGGTCTGGCGGTTCTTGGCAGGCGCTTGCAGGCGTTCGGAATCGGGTCGGCGAACCCGGACGGTGGTGGTGTCTGTTGCGACCATGGACCGAGTGTGGACGATATGTAGATCCACCAGGGCGATGCCCACGTGCGGAGCCCCCATGGCTTTAGCGCTTCGAGGGCTTGGTCGAGTTTGGTGGTACCCGCCACCGGGTCCTTCAAGCCGCCCGGGTAACCCGCAGCTGCCCGCCGGCCAGGCGAGGGGCAGGGCACACGCTTACCGTGTCCGGAGCGCCTGGTCTGACGTTGTCTTCCTTGCCGAGGGATCTCCCAAGTGGCATGTAGGGTTTTGGGTCCGGCGTTTGCTGGCCGGTCGGGACGCCTGTGCTGGTTTGTCAGGAGGTCGAGTTCCACAGGTTGATCACCGGGTTCTCGTGTTCCCAGGCAAGCCGACACACGCCCCCCGCATCGAGGGCGAGAAGAGCGCCGCACTCGGGGCCGAGGCCCACCCACCGCGAGGCCAGGACCCTCAGGAAGTGCCCGTGCGAGAACACGGCCACCTCTCCGGTACCGGCGCGGATGGTGGCCACCACCCGGTCGGCGCGCACCGCAAGCTCGGCGAGGGTCTCCCCTCTGGGCACCCCGTCCACCCACAGTTGCCATCCTGGGCGCTCCGTCCAGATGTCCACGGTGGTGCGCCCCTCGTAGTCGCCGTAATCCCATTCGGCCAGGTCCGCCATCACCTCGGCCACCTCGCCGTAGCCGGCCAGGCGGCAGGTCTGCTGCGCGCGGCTGAGCGGGCTCACCATCAC
>JBOGGT010000146.1:0-5546 GCA_050744225.1 Acidimicrobiales bacterium
ATCCAGCTCCGGGGCCGACAACCCCGCGGTGAGGCGACCAGGCTGTCCCCGCCGGCCAGAACCGGGGCTAACTAGATAGTGGGGGTCCACAGATGCTCCGACTACAGCGGCCTCTTTCAGAGGCATACACGGCGGCTTCACCGGCCGAGTTGGCCGAGCGAATAGGCGCGGCCCGCTACGAGCTTGGCTCGCGCCTGATGATCCTCGGCCACCACTACCAGCGCGACGAGGTCATGCGCTGGGCCGACGCGAGCGGGGACAGCTTCGGGCTCTCCCGCATCGCCGCCGCGGCACCCGACGCGGAATACGTGGTCTTCTGCGGGGTGCACTTCATGGCCGAGGCGGCCGACGTGCTCACCGCTGCGCACCAGGCAGTCCTGCTGCCCGACCTCAACGCAGGCTGTTCGATGGCGGACATGGCCGATGCCGAGGAGGTGGGCGACTGTTGGGAGGCGCTGGCGCGCGTAACCGACATAGACGCTGTGGTGCCGGTCACCTACATGAACTCCTCCGCCGCGCTCAAGGCCTTCGTGGGAAGCCACGGGGGCGCGGTCTGCACATCCTCGAATGCAAAAGCGGTGCTGGAGTGGGCACTAGAGCGCGGCGAGAAGACCCTATTTTTCCCTGATCAGCACCTGGGGCGCAATACCGGCTACCAGCTCGGGTTCGGACCGCCGGACATGGCGGTGTGGGACCCGCGCCGGAACCTGGGCGGCCTGGAGGAGGCCGACATCAAGCGAGCGGCGCTCCTCCTGTGGAAGGGGCACTGCTCGGTTCACCAGCGCTTCCGACCGGAGCACGTTGCGGCATTCCGCGACGCCCACCCCGACGGGCAGGTCATCGCCCACCCGGAGTGCTCGCACGAGCTGGTTTCCCTCGCCGACGCCGTAGGGTCCACGGACTTCATCATCCGGAGCGTGGACGAAGCTCCCGCCGGCTCGGTGCTGGGCATCGCCACCGAGATCCACCTGGTCAACCGCCTGGCCAACGACCACCCCAACCTCACGGTGGTCTCACTGGACCCTCTCGTGTGCCCCTGCTCGACGATGTTCCGCATCGATGCCGCACACCTCGCCTGGGTGCTGGAGGGCCTGGTAGACGGCGAAGTCCGCAACCGGATCAGCGTGGACGAGGACACCGCCGCCAACGCCCGGGTGGCGCTGGAACGGATGCTTTCAATAACCTGAGCCGGTGACCAGCTACCCCAGCCAGGCGATCCACGATGCCGAGTCCGAGCAAGATGCCGAGTCCGAGCAAGATGCCGAGGGCGCCCGCCCAGACTCCAGGCCGACCGCAGTGCTGGTGCGCCACGGTGAGACGCCCTGGAGCCTGGCCCTGCGGCATACCGGGCGCACCGACGTCGGGCTGGATCCCGAAGGCGAGGCAGAGGCTCACCGGTTGGCGGCGGTCCTGCGGCGCTGGACCTTCGACCGGGTGATGGTGAGCCCGCTCAGCCGCGCGCAGCAGACCTGCCGCCTGGCCGGCTACGGCGAGGTGGCCGAGGTGGTGGCTGACCTGGCCGAGTGGGATTACGGTGACTACGAGGGGCGCACCACCTCGGACATCAGGAAGGAGCGCCCAGGATGGCAACTGTGGGTGGACGGGGTACCCGGAGGGGAAACCCTCGCCGAGCTTGCGACCCGAGCCGACCGGGTAGTAGCCACCATCCGAACCGGCACGGGAGAGGTAGCCGTGTTCTCACACGGGCACCTTCTGCGAGTTCTGGCCGCACGGTGGGTGGGCCTCGACCCCGCAGCCGCCGCGCTGCTCGCCCTCGATGCCGGTGGCGTGTGTCGGCTTGCCTGGGAGCACGAGAACCGGGTGATCAACCTGTGGAACTCGACTTCCTGAAGAACCAGCCCCGGCGTCCTGACGGGCCAGCACACTGGGGCCAAAGCCCTACATACCACTCGGGAGATCTCCCGGCAAGGAAGACAACGTCAGACCAGGCACTCCGGACACGGTAAGCGTGTGCCCTGACAAATGTGCCGCCATCCACGCCACGAACTCGGGTGTTCGATTCAATTGGTAGTTGTCGCTCCCGCGGATTGCTTGTCTTGCCTTTCCAGTTGTTAGTTAGGGCAATCTGGTAACCTCTTGCGGCGTCGGGTGAACTAAAAAAGCCAACCGGTTCAGTTGGGATCGCGGTCGGATCTGATGCCTCCGCGGCCCGGTATGCGGCCGCCTCAGTATTGGCAAAGCTCCGTGCATCGCTCAGAGACACAACCGTCCATGGCTGCTCGGCATTCTCCCAGATGAGTTCATCGAGCACGATCCCAGCCACTGCTGTCCGAACAGTCGAAAGACTCTCAAGCTGGGGTAGGGGAAGGCTCGTAGATACCGGTGTGGTCGTTGTTGATCCCGGTTTGGTGGTGGCAATACCAGCCAGGGTAGACGGAGATCATGGCATGTGCTATAGTGCTGGCGCCCAAGGGGTGACCATCGAATGTCACCTGCACACTCTGACTCGACAAAAATGTGGCGGCCTCTGCTAGCGCGCCACTGCTCTTGCCCCTAAACCGCCTACTGTCATTCCTTTTGTTTGCGCGCGCTACCAGCGTCAGCATCGTCTCACTTTACACGCCACCCACGCAAACCGGCGCGCCGGGACTGGAATGCCAGCGCGCCCCAGGCTCCCCAACCGATGGGCACCAGCGCCCAAAAGCTGATGATGCGGTAGAGCAGGACCGCGGCCACCGCATCGTCGGTGTGCACCCCGTAGGCAATCAGGGCGAGCGACATGCTGCCCTCCACCACGCCCAGACCCCCGGGCGTGATGGGCAGGGCGGCGCTTAGCTGGGCCAGGCAGTAGGCCACCAGTAGGCCCCGCCAGGGTACCGCGATCCCCAGGGCGAGCATCGAGAGAACCAGGCAGGCGCAGTCGCAGACCCCGTTGGCCATCGCTGCGGCCGAGCTGGCCGCCCACTCCCAGGGGCCCGGCTGGACCGTCCCCAGGCGCGACCCGGTGGCGGCGAGCCATCGCCCGACCCGCTCACCGCCCCGCAGGTGGCCCCCCAACCAGCGAAGCGACGCGGAGCCGGCCCGGTGGCAGCTCTCGCTGTGGCGGACCGCGAAGAGCACCACTGCCGCCAGGACCGGGATCGCTGCCAGTACTGCGGCCGGCAGGCGCAGGTCGCGTGCCGGGCCGTTTGCTCCGGCTGCCCACACCCCGATCACGATCAGCACGAATAGGGCGAAGCTGTCCAGCGCCCCGGAAGCGAGCACCACCCAGACCGCCAGGGTCCGGTCGGCCCCGCGCCGGCGGAGCTGATCGAAGGCGTAGCTCGCCCCCCAGGCGACCCCGCCGGGCAGGCTCACGGTCATTGAATTGCCGGCGAACGTGATCCCGACCATCGGGAACAGGCGGAGCGGTACCCCACCGGCGCGCAAAAGCCAGCGCATTATGTGGGCGAAGGCAACCATCGAGGCCAGCTCGGCGCCGCACGCAGCGACCAGCCACGCCCAGTCCAGCTGGCCCAGCAAAGCGGCGCCCGCCACCACCTGGTGGCGCTGGTTGTAGATCGCGTACGCGCCGGCGCAGACGACCGCCACCCCCAGGACTCGGCGCAACCACCGCCACCAACCACCACCGGTCCTTGCGACAAAGCGACCGGGGGCTGGTTGTGGGGCCGCCAGAGCCTTGGTTTCCGGAGGAGCGAGAAGCCCCACTAGTGCTCCGAATCGGCAATGCCACGTGTGTCGCCCGAAGCAATTTGACCTGCCCACAGGGGCTGAAGCCCTAAAGTGATACACGTGGCATCTCCGCACGCGAGCACTGAATCAGCCCCCCGCGCCCCAGTAGGTCCGGTAGTTGGTCGCGATCGCCGGCGAGGTGCCCGGTCCCTTGTAGATGCGCTGCCAGTTCCCCACCGAGGGATGGGTCAGCCCGGCCGGCCCAGCGCCGCACGCGCCGAGCACGTTCTCCGTGATCCGGGCGAGCGGCGCGGTCAGCTCGCTCGGCTGGGAGACCAGCCCGACGTTAAACCTCCCTGAGTTGTCCCCCAGCCGGTTGATCCAGTAGTTGGTTCCGGTGGTGAACACCCCGCCCGCCTTGGCGTGTGTGAACCAGGTCATGTCGGCGTAGCCGGGCGAGCCCGCGATGTCGAGGACCGGGGAGTGGGCGATGACGCTGAGGTTGGAAGGGCTCGGGACCGCCGGGTCGTAGCCGTCGTACTCCGGCCCGATCAGGCCCGCCAGGCGATGCCCGCTCCCCAGGCCGGTCCCCCCCAGGACCCAGGAGCTCGGGTCCACGATCACCATGTCGGCGTCGACACCGTTCGACTGGTACATGCTCCCCAGCAGGACAGACTCAGGCCGCGGGATCGGCGGGTCCGCCCAGTTGGCGGTGACCTGCGAATTGTCCACCCCGTAGAGCGGGTCCTCGGCGGCCACCTTGTAACAGACCATGCGCCGGTCTACCCCGAGGGGCGACGAGTCGAAGCGGATATGGCGGAAGCAGGCATTCGCCCCTAAGAACATGAAGTTGACCCCAGCCTTGCTCCCCGCAACCGCGGCGTCGTACATCGGGGCCGACCAGTACTCGTCGTGGCCCAGGCTGATCAGCGCCCGGTGCTGGGCGAGCAGCTGGGGTCGCTGGTGGAAGTCGAGGTCGGTCCAGTAGGTGACGTCCAGGCCCAGGCGCTCGGCGAGCATCACCATCGGCAGCTCGTTCCCGATGAAATCCGACGCCCCGTACGCCCAGTCGTGGGGGTAGGGGCGGTCGAACGAAACCACCCGGGAGCGGTTGTCGAAAGCCTCGCCCGCCGAGCCGTGCGGCCCGGTGTAGATCGAACCGGCGGAGTTGGGTCCGTAGTACAAGCAGTAGCCGCCCCACCAGTTATAGGCCTGCCAGGTGGTGACGCTGTTCTGGATGACGTAAGCCGCCTTGGAGGAGTCGTCACGCACGACGAAGGGGACCCAGCGCGCCTGGCGGCTGGACGTGGTCAGCTTGAACAGGTAGTCGCCGGGGGGCCAGTCGGAGGTCACCTTCACGCTCAGCGAAGGCGCCCAGGCGCACTCCACCATGTAGGTGCTCGGGTTCAGCGAGGGTGCCGGCTGCACCCGACCGACCAGGTTGGCGGGCGAGCGCCAGATCAGCCGGCCGCCCAGCCCCTTGTACCACCCCATCCGGTAAGCCGCCACGCTGAAGGTCGGGTCCTGGCAGCTCACGTACAGCTTCACCGTGTCCCCAGCCTGGGCGCTCACCTGGTCGGCGTAGGCCTCGACCACGTGGGGGATCGCGTTGCCCTCGATGGCCCACTGGTTGGTCCCGGCGCGGGCGTTCTCCGCTGTCACCCAGGCAGCGGTCTTGACCACCGGGCCGTCCCCGATCCGGGTGGCGCCCACCTGAGCGGCGGTGTTGGCGGTCGAGGCCGACCCCGTTCGTCGAGGCCTGGAGGATCCCGACTCCGCTACCAATGCGCCCGCACCGGCAATGCCCAGCGCGGCGGCCGCGCCGACCCCCAAGAGGAAATCGCGTCGTGAGAGTTCGCGCATTTCGATTAATTTGCCTCTGCTTGCCCATCCACCGATGCCCACCCCCGTCG
>JBOGGT010000147.1:0-8630 GCA_050744225.1 Acidimicrobiales bacterium
GGAAGGCACGAGTGTCTCTGCGTGGATGACCGCCGCGGCCCGGCGCGCCTTGCTGGTCTCAGAAGGCCTGGCCGCGGTAGCGGAGTGGGAAGCGGAGAACGGCAGTCTCAGCGGGGCTGAACTCGAGGCGGCCAGGCGCCGGATCACCCCGGAGCTCGCGGAGCCCTTGGTGGAACGGCGAACGGCATGAGCGTGGTGTATGACGCGGGCGTCCTCGTTGCTGCCGACCGCGGCGACCGGGATGTTTGGGCGGACCATCGTGTCCGGCTCGAACTCGGAACAGCTCCCGTGACTACCGCGCCCGTGGTCGCCCAGGTCAGCCGATCACCGCGACAGGCACAGCTGCGCCGCTTTCTCCTCTGGGCGGCGGGCTGCGGCTGTTCTACGGGATAGGTCATACCGCACAAGCGTACGACCGCGCTGTGATGATTACAACGGGGGGATTTGCATGAGCCAACAACCACGACCGTGGTACCGGCGCTGGCGCTGGCAGGTAGTCGGCGCACTGGGCGCCCTGATCGTGGCGCTTGTTATCATCCAGGCGGCCACTGTGCCGCCTGGATCGGTGGTCGGGACAACGGGGGCAGAAGGTCCAACCACGGTTGGCACATCACCGACGACTACCAGTCCCAAACACCCAGCAGCTATTACTGACACCACCGGATCTACCCGAGCAAAGACCACGACGCCTCCGGTAACCGCAGTCGTGCTCGGTATAGACGGTACGCCCGGAACGCCCCTGGCCCAGGCACAGGGAGCGTGCGCCGACTTCGCTCAGGTCGTGCCAGGCCTCGCCGCCGCCGTATCGGAGCGAAACCTGACGACCGCCATCCGCATCCAAACGGCCGGCCCGGACTCCCCCTACCCTTCGATGATCTACAACATCGACGGAGCGGCGGATAGCGCTTCCCGATGGCAACCGCTCGATGACCTGATCCACCAGCTCGACGACCTGATCACCGATGGTGACCCGGCTGCCGCGATTACCTACGGGAACCTCCAGGCAGCTGCTGACGCCGTAAACACCTATTGCATTTCGTCGCAGAACCTTCACCCGCAGGGCGGCTAGGGCACTTCGTCGGGCGCCGTGGGTGGGTGCAGCACCCGCCCGATCACCTCGGCGGCCCGGTCGCTTTCGCTTACCGGGTGCGCGTCGACGGGCTCCGGTCAGCGCTGCAAGGATCATCGCCATCGCCATGTCCTCGTCGTCGTCCTGCGCCGCCTCTATAAGCCGGCGCACCTCGGTGGCGTCAGGGATCGGGGCCTGGCTCTTGGCCTTGGAGGGCAACGTGGCGGAGCGAGCCACGTTGGTGGGCACCCAACCCCAGCGCAGGGCCTGGCTGAGGGCGCCCGAGATGATCGAGTGGTGCACGTGCACGGTGGCCGGCGCGAGGCCCTCGGCGCTCAAGCCTGCGTAGTAGCGGTCCAGGTCGTGCGCGCCGAGCTTGGCCAGGGGCAGGTGCCCACGTGTCGGACGGATGCGCTTGGCGACGTGGGCCTCGTAGGTCTGGATGGTGCTGGCAGCCTTGCCGAGACGGCGCTGGTGGGCCAGCCACTCGTCGAGCAGGTGCCCGAAGGTAATTGAGGTGCCCTGATGCTTGCCCTCGTCCACCTCGTGGAGCAGCTCGGTGAGCGCCTTTGCAGCCACGCGCTTGCCGCCGAGCACCGTGCGGCTGATCTGGCGCGGGTGGCCGGTTACCGGATCGCGCCCGACGTAGACCCGCAGTCACCAGTGTCCGGGGCTCCTCTCCTTCATCGACCCACGCACACCCGACCTGCCCTTCTCCCATGAAGACAGTAGATCATTAGTAGATCACGGAGCCAGTCGGGGCGCAAATCCCCTGGTCAAGCTCGGGGACGAGGACTCGAACCTCGATTCGCAGATTCAAAGTCTGCTGTCCTGCCGTTAGACGATCCCCGACCGGAACCGCTGGTTGTCCAGGGTAGCGGCTTCGCCTTGCGGGCTTGGACCGGCTAGGGTTGCTGACCTGATGGGATCGCTAATAAAGAAGCGCCGAAAGCGGATGCGCAAGAAGAAGCACAAGAAGATGCTGAAGGCCACCCGCTGGCAGCGCCGCGCCGGTAAGTAGGCGTCCGGATCCCCGTGCGGCGATGTGTCACGCAGCTGTGCTACGCTAACGTGTATGGCTGAGACGCTAACGATTCGGTTGGAGGCGGATGACCGGGCAGCCCTTGAGGTGGCAGCTCGGGCACAGGGGAAGGGACTCAGCTCGTTCATCCGTGAGCTGGCCGAGGCTGAGGCACGGCGGGTGCGGCGAGAGGCGATAAGGGCGGATGGAGCTCGCGTCGTGGATTACCTGGCAGCGCGCCCTGAGGCCCGTGCCGAACTCGATGAGATCGGCACACCTCTGACCGATCGTGTATGAGCCGCCACGTCGCCGGAAGCATCGTCGTGGTGGACTGGCGCGGCGGTGCGCAGCCGAAAGAGCCAGGCAGCCTGCGTCCGGCGGTGATAGTCGAGGACCATGATCTGTTCCCGGACGAATATCCCAACACGCTCGTGGTTCCTTTGACCCGAGACGAGGGTCTTGCCCACCGGTCGTTCGCCGAGCGCATCGACCCGACCGATGAAAACGGAGTTGAAACTACGTGCTGGGCGTTGGCTCATCACGTCACCAGCGTGTCGCTGCGGCGCGTCAGCCCTACCGTTTCTCGCATCACTCCCGATCAGCTGGCAGGTATTCGTCGGCGCATAACCGTCGCCGTCGGGAATGGCTGATGCCCCGCGCGCCGCTCCCCGGTGCCCTAGTGCCGCTGCTAAGCTTGGGTGGCGTGGCAACGCTGCTTGACGACAACGCCATCGCCTCGGCACTTGTGAGCCTGAACTGGGAGCGCTTCGGCGACGAGTTGGTCAAGGTTCACGAGGCCAAGGGGTTCAAAGAAGCGCTGGACTGGGTGGTCCAGGTGGGTGGGCTGGCTGAGGAGGCCAACCACCACCCCGACATCGACGTCAGGTGGAGCACCGTTACCCTGCGCCTGTCCACCCACTCGGCCGGCGGCATCACCTCCGCCGATATGGACCTGGCTTCCAGAATCGATGCCCTGACCGCCGGCTGAGCGACCTCCGATTGAACCACAAACCAACCGACGGTTAGCGAGTGCTGCTGATCGAACCAGGCAGTCGTCGACTGCTGGCCTGAGTGCTACGTTCGAGTCCGGGTTTGCACCACCCTCAGGAGCCCGACCTCACCGCCGACCCGTAGGACCTGCGGCGCGGCGCGGAACTGTTCAGGAGATACCTCGACGAACCAGGTAGAGCCACTACCAGCGAGCACTGGCGCCAGACCAGTCAACTCCCCAAGAGCCTCCTGCCACCTGCGAAGACGCCCCTCGACCGCCAATGCGGCCGGCTCGAGGTCATTGAGGCCGGCCGCTGTGGGACACCCCAACGCGTCCCAAGCTGCGTAGACCCGCCTGGTCGAGACACCGAAGGGAGGCATCAGGAGGAGGAAGCTCCGCGCCTGGGGCGTGAGGGGCTCGACCACCTCCCCCACCCCACGTACCCGTGCCCGCCCTCCGACCACACAGAACGGCACGTCAGACCCGAGGCTTGCAGCCAAGGCCCTCATCCGGCTCGATGGCGCAGCATCAGGTCCTGCCGCCCAGCGGAGAACGGCCGCAGCGTCAGCCGACCCTCCCCCAAGGCCTCCGCCAACCGGAATGCGTTTCAGAAGCCGCACCGAAGCGGTTCGCCCAACCGCCCGAAGTGCTCGGCACACCAAGTTGTCGTCTCCCTGCGGGACAACGAGGTAACGATCCGACCCTGCGGCTCGATACGGCCCTGCGCCCCGACTAGGCCCTCCGCCGCTATCGGGGCCGGTCCCCGCTCCGGCTCCCACGACCTCCAGGGCGTCTCCGGCAGCGAACCAAAGCTCGTCGGCCAGATCCAGGGTGACCATCTCGGCATCCAGCAGGTGCAGGCCGTCCTCGCGCACTCCGGTCACCCGGAGCGACACAGTCAGCTTGGCCGGGGCTAGCTGGTAGGCCGGGGCTAGCTGGTAGTCGGGCGCGTCGGCCACGCCGCAATCCTCCCCCACGCAGCCACATCCAGCTCTTCGGCCCGGGCTGTGGGCTCCACGCCCGCACCGGAAAAGGCATCCGGATGGACCACACCAGCGAGCGTGCCCCGGAGCATCTTGCGCCGCTGGGCGAAGCCTGCCCGGACCACCTCAAAGAGCCTGTCGTACGAAACCAGCAAGGGGTCGACCGCAGGATACGGGCGGCGCGTTATCGCAACCAGGGCCGAGTCGACCCGAGGCCGGGGAACGAACACCGTCGGAGGAACCCGCCCAACCACCGAAGCGGTCGCCCAGTAGGCCACCTTGACCGACACCGCTCCGTAAGCCTCGTCCCCCACGCCCGCAGCCAACCGCTCCCCCACCTCGGCCTGCACCATGACCAGCATCCGGAAAATGGCGGGAACCTCCTCCAGGATGCGCACCACCAAAGGCGTCGCCACGTTGTAAGGCAGGTTGGACACCAGCACCCAGCACGGGCCGGCCGCGCCTTCAGGACCTTCAGACTCGGGCGTCGCCAGAACTGATGCCCAGTCCAGAGCGAGTGCATCGCCCTGGACCACGCGGACCCCAGCAGGTCCGACCAGCTCAGCCAGCACCGGTACCAGGTGGCGGTCAATCTCGACTGCCACCACCCGCGCCCCGGTTGCTGCCAGCGCCAGGGTGAGAGAGCCGAGTCCCGCTCCGATCTCGACCACCTGATCCCCCGGTCCGACCCCAGCCAGCCGAGCAATCCGCTTGGCTGTGTTGGGATCGGCAAGGAAGTTCTGCCCCAGGGCCCTGCTGGGAGACAGCCCGTTCTCGTCCATCAGCCGTCGCAGCTCGGCAGCGCCGATCACGGCGACCCGGCCCACAGATGCTCCATCAGGGTTCGGGCGACAACACCTGTCACGCCAGGCACGGGGCCAGCCCAAAGGCAGCCTCGGCGGCCAACCACGAGTTCTCGGCCACCTCCGCCACCGCGACCCCCCTCGCCGCCGCCACAGCAGCCCCGACATCGGCCACCAACGCGGGGGTATTGCGCTGGCCCCGGTGAGGCACCGGCGCCAAGAATGGCGCATCGGTCTCCACCAACAGGCGTTCCTCGGGGCACAGTGCCGCCGCGGCACGCAAATCGTCAGCTCCCTTGAAGCTCACAATCCCGCTGAACGAAAGCCACGCCCCCAGATCGAGGCAACGCCGAGCCTCGCCGGACCCCCCGGTGAAACAGTGGAACACCATTCGCTCCGGAACACCCTCCCCAGCCAGGACCGCAAAGGTGTCTTCCCATGCCTCACGGGTGTGGATCACCAGGGTCAAGCCGTGAGCTCGGGCCAGCGCGACCTGGGCGGCGAAGGCCCGGCGCTGGTCGGGACGCGGGGAGTGGTCGTAGTGGTAGTCCAGGCCGCACTCGCCGACCGCAACCAGCGGACCTGCCCCCAGCTCACCGCCTCGCGCCGTGCCCAACTCCCCGCCGGCTCGCGCCGACGCCCGACTCAGCGCTTCGGCCAGCAGTGCCGCCACACCGTCCACGCCAGCCAAACCTGTCCGGGACGCTTCGTGGGGGTGCAGCCCGACCGTCGCCCACACCCGGGTCCGGACAGGTCCGACGGAGGTGACCGTGGGTTGAGCCGACGCCAGATCGAGCGCCCGCCGGGACGAGTCCACATCGGTGCCCACGCACACCAAAGCCCCCACCCCCGCAGATGCCGCCGAGCTGAGCAGTGCCGCCGGATCGGCCTCGTCGTGCAGGTGGCAGTGCGTGTCGAACCAACGCACCGGCGCTCAGGCCTTGCGCCGGGGGAACAGCGGGGTGCCCCGTTCGACCAAAAGGCCCCCAGGGTATCCCCCCCACTCACCGGCCTCGGGGAGCCGGGCGTCACACGGCAAGCCGGCCAGGCCCAGGCGGCGCCAGACCTCCGCGCACGCCCCGGGCATCGCCGGAGAAGCCAGCACGGCCACCACCCGCAGGGCCTCCAGCGCGTCGCCGAGCACCGCGTCCACCGCAGGACCAGGATCGGCCTTCCACGGCTCGGCGGCCTCCAGCACCGCGTTGGTCTCCCGGATCACCCTCCAGGTCGCCTCCAGCGCTTCGTGCGGCGCAAACCGCTCCCACGCAGCCGAGCTCTCCGCTACGGCCACAGCCACCACCTCGGCCAGCGGGGTCGAACCGGCCGCCCGTGGGGCAGGGCCCACCCCCCCGCACTTGGTGCCCACCACCGTGGCAACCCGGGACAGGAGGTTGCCCAGGTTGTTGGCCAGGTCTGCGTTGTAGCGGGCCACCATTGCCTCGTAGCTGAAGTCTGCGTCAGCGCCCAGGGCGATGTCGCGCAGCAGGTGGTAGCGGACCGCGTCGATCCCGAAATCAGCGACCAGGGTCCCTGGCGCGATCTGGGTCAGGCCGGTCTTGGACATCTTCTCCCCGCCGACCAGGAGGTAGCCGTGGACGAAGAGCTGCTTCGGCGGTTCGATCCCCGCGGCCATGCACATCGCCGGCCACCACACGCAGTGCGGGCGCAGGATGTCCTTGCCGATCAGGTGGTGCGCGGCCGGCCACCACCGGCCGAACTGCGCAAAATCGCTCCCGTATCCGATCGAGGTCACGTAGTTGGCCAGCGCCTCGTACCACACGTAGAAGACGTGCCCAGCGTCCCAGGGCACCGGCACCCCCCAGCTGAGCGAGGTCCGGGTAATGGAGATGTCGGCCAGGCCCGAGCGGATGAACCCCAGCGCCTCGTTGCGCTTGGTGTGCGGCAGCACGACGTCGGGGTTGGCCGAGTACCACTCCAGCAGGCGGTCCGAAAAGCGCGAGAGGGCAAAGAAGTAGTTTTTCTCCTCCATCATCTCCACCGGCCGCTTGTGTACCGGGCAGTTCCCCTCCACCAGCTCCGCCTCGGTATAGTAAGCCTCGCACCCCACGCAGTACAGACCCACATAGGTCCCCATATAGATGTGCCCGTTGTCCCGGATCTGCGCCAAAAACGCCTGAGCCGCAGCGTGGTGACGGGGCTCGGTGGTGCGGATGAAGTCGTCCGGCGCGACGTCGAGTCCCGCCCAGGCGTCGCGGAATCGCGCCGAGTTGAGGGTGGCCAGGGCTCCCGGCTCCATCCCCTGGGCGGCGGCCGCCTGGGCCACCTTCAACCCGTGCTCGTCGGTGCCGGTGAGCAGGCGCACGTCGTCCCCGCACAGCCGGTGCCAGCGCGCGATGGCGTCTGCCGCCACGGTGGTGTAGGCGTGCCCCACGTGCGGGGCGTCGTTGACGTAGTAGATCGGGGTGGTCAGGTAGAAGCGTCCCACGGCCCGCTGAGCCTACCTGTCCTCGGCCCCCCCTTTTGAATAATTTGCCCCGCGGTCCTCCCCCGCCGTGCCCACCCCCGCCCCCTGCGCCCGCCCGGCTCGGACCCGCAGTGCCGCGGCGTAGGCGCGCCGCCGGGGCACCCCCAGCTCGGCCCCTGCCAGGGCAGCCGCCTCGCTCACCGGCCGTCCGGAGTCAAGGGAGGACCCCACCAGCATCTCCAGGGCAGCTTCGACTTCGTCCTCGGTCATCGCGCCGGCTCCGCCAAGCGGCTCGGGCGCGCCGGCCAACACCAGGGTGTGCTCCCCCCTGGGCGGCGCGCCCCGCGCCGGACCACCCTGCGCCGGACCACCCTGCGCCGGACCACCCTCTGCGGGGCGACCCTCTGCGGGGCGACCCTGCGCCCGTGTCACCGCCTCGCCGAGCGTACCCCGCCAGACCTCCTCGTGAAGCTTGGTCATCTCGCGGGCCACCACGACGCGGCGATCCGGTCCGCAGGCCTCGGCGAGGGCGCCGAGCGTGGCGGCCAGCCGGTGGGGCGCCTCGTACAACACGCTGGTGCGGGGCTCGGTCGCCAGCGCGGACAGGCGGGCCTTGCGTTGCTTGCCGGCACGAGGCAGGAACCCCTCAAAGCACCACCGATCCGCCGGCAGGCCGCTCACCACCAGAGCGCAGAGCGCCGCGGAGGGACCCGGCATCACCCCGACTGTTACCCCCGCCTCAATCGCGGCAGCAACCAACCGGGACCCGGGATCCGAGACGCAGGGCATCCCGGCGTCGCTGACCAGGGCGATCGAGGTCCCCTCGACGAGGGCCGCCAGCAGCACAGGTATCTGCGCGACCTCGTTGTGCTCGTGCACCGCCACCAGGCGCTTGCCGGCTATCCCGGCGTGGGTGAGCAGCTTGCGGGTATGGCGTGTGTCCTCACACGCCACGATGCCCGCGCCCGCCAGCGCGCCAGCCGCCCTCGGGGTCAGGTCAGCCAGGTTGCCGATCGGCGTGGCGACCAGCACCAGGCTGCCGGGCGGGCTTGGCGGGGGCGGGCACGGCGGTCCGGCGAACGGCGGCTCCATTACTTTTACCTCCTGGGGGTTGCGCACAGGCGGTCCCACCCCTCACCTCCAACTTGTCACCCGGCTTGAGCCTCCAACGCTCGAATGCGCCCCCGCTCGCCTCCAGGACGCTGCGCGCTCGCACGCGGGGCAGGCCGACCCGCCACGGCTCCATGGTCACCGCGTCGAGCACCACCATCTCCGCGTCCAGGAAAGCCACGTCGATGGTAAAGCGCATCCCCAGGGTATGGACCGAGCGTGCTGGGC
>JBOGGT010000148.1:0-4012 GCA_050744225.1 Acidimicrobiales bacterium
GAGGAGAAGGCTCGGGGCATCACCATCTCGATCACCCACGTCGAGTACGAGACCGACAAGCGCCACTACGCGCACGTGGACATGCCAGGACACGCCGACTACATCAAGAACATGATCACCGGCGCGGCCCAGGTCGACGGGGCGATCCTGGTGGTCTCCGCGGCAGACGGCCCGATGCCCCAGACCCGTGAGCACGTCCTGCTGGCCCGCCAGGTGGGGGTCCCCTACATCGTGGTTGCGCTCAACAAGGCCGACATGGTGGACGACGAGGAGCTGTTGGACCTGGTCGAGCTGGAGGTACGCGAGCTGCTCAACGACAACGAGTTCCCCGGCGACGACGCCCCGGTCGTGCGGGTCAGCGCCCTCAAGGCGCTCGAGGGCGACGAGGCCGCCGCTGCCCAGATCATGGAGCTCATGGCCGCGGTGGACGACTACATCCCCGAGCCGTCGCGTGAGATCGACCGCCCATTCCTCATGTCCATCGAGGACGTTTTCACCATCCAGGGTCGCGGCACGGTGGTCACTGGCCGCGTCGAGCAGGGCGTCGTCAAGGTCGGCGACCCGGTCGAGCTGGTGGGCCTGAGGCCCACCCAGGCCACGGTGTGCACCGGGGTGGAGATGTTCAACAAGTCCCTGGACCAGGGCCAGGCCGGCGACAACATCGGCGCCCTGCTCCGCGGCACGAAAAAGGACGATGTCGAGCGGGGCCAGGTCCTGTGCAAGCCGGGCTCTATCACCCCTCACGCCAACTTCGAGGCCAACGTGTACGTGCTCACCAAGAAGGAGGGCGGGCGCCACAAGCCGTTCTTCAACAACTACCGGCCCCAGTTCTACTTCCGTACCACCGACGTGACCGGCTCGATCACCCTCGCCGAGGGCACCGAGATGGTCATGCCAGGGGACAACACCTCCATGACCGTCGAGCTGGGCAAGCCGATCGCGATGGACGAGGGCCTGCGCTTCGCCATCCGCGAGGGTGGCCGCACCGTGGGCGCCGGGCGCGTCACCAAGATCCTCAAATGACCAGATCCTCGAAGTAGATGCCCGACCAACAGCGGATCCGGATCCGGATCAAGGCCTATGACCACGAGGTTATCGACAGCTCCACCCGCAAGATCGTCGAGACCCTCCTGCGCACCCAGGCCAAGATCCGGGGCCCGATCCCGCTGCCCACCGAGAAGCACCGCTACACCGTGATCCGCTCCCCGCACAAGTACAAGGACAGCCGGGAGCACTTCGAGATGCGGATCCACAAGCGCCTGGTGGACATCGTCGAGCACGGACCCAAGACCGTGGACGCCCTACAGCGCCTGGACCTGCCCGCCGGTGTGGACATCGAGATCAAGATACAGACCAATTAGCGCGGCTTTCTGTAGTCAATGACTACGGAAAGCACTCAACCGCGGCGCAACTGATCGACCGGTTCGTCGGGCGTTACACCAACCGCGGCACCGCCCACCAGTACCGGGCCGAGCTGGCCGCGTTTGCGACGACTCTGACTTGGGGCGGCGAGACGCGCTGGTGCTCCGGCTGGGCCTCGCCGGCATTCGTGTTGCGGAGATCACCTACCTGCAGATCGGTGACCTCCGCCTCGGCAATGAGCCGACGGTCGAGTGGATCGGCAAGAAGGCCCGGCCCCGCAAGGTCGCCGTAGGCGCAGCGTCGCCGAGCTGGTCACCTCGCGGGCCAGTGAGGCTGGTCTGGGGCACATGAGCCCCCACGATCTGCGCCGCAGCGCAGCGGGCATCCTGCACTGCTCGGTCTCTGAGGATGGAGCGCACCACTTCGACCTGCTCGACATCCAGAAGGTCCTCGGCCACGCCAACCCGGCGACCACCATGCGCAGCTACATCGACCCGCTCGACAACGGAGTGATCCGCCGGGCCGCGTCCGTGCTGGATTAGGAACTGGCCGACCCTGCAGCAACGCTTTGGTCGTTGGTGACGATCTCGCCTGTGAGCAGGTCCACCGACCTCAGTAGGGCTGCCAGGTCGCCGGAGGCTCCGCCCCCGGCGCCCCTCACTGAGCCATTGGCCAGCTTCCGCGCGGCTGCCCGCTCTGACCAGCGAACGATCCTGGCTGCCTGGTCCGGACCGAGCCCGAAGGCGGTGACGCCGTCACCTTGGCGACGGACGGCCAGGGCTGTAGACGGTGGCGTTCCCTTGTGCTGCACCCGGAGCCTCCAGTTGACCCAGCGGACCAGGCGGGCCTCGACCTAAGCGACTACGGCGAGGTCGAGCGGCGTGGTCGTGGTCTCCGGGCGGAACCCGACAGACTTCCCCCAGACGCCGTAGAACCTCCCCACCTTCACGAAACCGGGTGGCGGCTGCTTGGCGTCGAACTACCAGGCGTGCCCGATTCGGTCTTGTCGCCTCCGACCACCACCAGCACCAGGTCTCCTGATCTGGTCAGGCAAGCACTCCCGCTGAGCTTCGTGCAATCAGAGGTTCGATCCAGGATCCTCGGGCGTTGACCGTAAGGACTGGGGTCAGCTTGCCTGCAAGTACCGGCGAAGCGCCTCCCGGATAACGTACTCGATAGGTCAGCCAGATTAGGGCCGGTCGCGACCGTTATGTTACGTCACGATCCGCCGACCTAGGTGGACAAGGTCAGACGCCGCGCCGGTGTACTTCGTCCGGGTCCTCGCCTCGCACCTCCGCGAGTATGTGGTCGCGTGACAGCTCGTGGCCATGCTCGCTTCGGGCATGCTCGATCACGGCGGTGACCAACTGGTTCTCGGACTCGGCCGTGATCAAGTGGCCACAGGGGGGCAGGTCAGGCTCTCCGTCATCGGTGTTCTCCCTTTCGTGTTGTTGTCTCGTTGCTTGATGTTCGGCGCGGTTCTCGCGTCGCCACGGAGGTGGCATGGGCCGAAGGCCCAGCGCCTTCTACTTCCTCTCGCAGACGAGCGAGCAGGCTCTCGAGCGCCCACATGACGCTTTCGCGTGCCTGGAGCGCGCTGATCCCGCACTCGTCGCTGATGGTCACCCACGAGCTGGAACTGCAGAGATAGGTGATCACGGCCACCGCCTGTCGAGCTCGGTCCTCCGGAAGGAGGTCCGTGAGCTCTTGCATCGCATCTTGAATAGCTGCAATGCGGTTTGAGCGCGTCCCCGCTCGCGCCCTCCGGCCGGCGCCCGTCACCACCAGCGCGTGGGCGAGCTGCTGGTGGCGTGCAGCACGAGCGGAGTTGGCCCAGAAGCTCCTCGGGATGTCGGCCGCGCCCGAGATCACATCGCTGAGACCCATCCGGTCCCGGATGTGCTCGCCTGCTTCGGCGAGCAGGTCGTCACGGGTTGGGAAGTACCGGTACAGCGTGCGAAGGGAGACGCCTGACGCCTTGGCGATCGCCGGCATCGAGACGCCGTCCAGCCCGTTCTTGTCGAGGAGGTTGACGACGGTGTCGAGGACCAGCTTGCGGCTCGTCGCCGCTTGCCGCGCCCGCAGAGTCAACGCGTCGCTCATGGCACGAACATATCATATAGGCATGCACATGTCAAGGTCGGAATAGCCTGTCACCTGAGGTTCAGTTCCGGACCGCATTGCTGAGGTTCCGTGGTGAGCACCGAGCCGGCGTTAGCGGCCGTCCGGCGGGCGCGGATCGAGGGCACCTGGTGGGGGTGTAAGCACCACCGTTATTCCCTAGCGCTGCGTTGCCGTAATTCCCCACCGGGCTCCTGGGGTCAGTGTACTACTCGATCGCTCCTCCCTTCTGCTTTCGGCGGTCGAAGCAGATCGTGGAGCTGTCCAGCGAGGGCGCTGGCGGACGGCCAGCCGAGATCGTCGGCGATCACGACGACCTTCGGGCCCCGCCGGAGGCGGACCACCCAGACCCGATCGCTGGGGCGCCCGTCGGGGCTGACTTCGGGATGCTCCACCTCCACGACAACACCGACAACGCCGGGTTGTCGATGGCTGGGCCGACAGCCCAACGAGCAGTAGAGGGCCGGCCGGCCGGGCCCAAAGCGCTGAGGTACTGGCGCGTCGCAACCGGGCGCAGCGCAGGCGATGC
>JBOGGT010000149.1:0-14826 GCA_050744225.1 Acidimicrobiales bacterium
GGCTTGATGGGCCCGGGCGCGGCGGTCGGGGGCTTGACGGGCCCGGGCGCGGCGGTCGAGGGCTTGACGGGCCCGGGCGCGGCGGTCGGGGGCTTGACGGGCCCGGGCGCGGCGGTCGAGGGCTTGACGGGCCCGGCACCGGGCAGGCCGGCGAAGGCATGGCCCTCGATCACGGTGGCCCCTGCCCGGCGGGCCACCGCCACCAGCGCCGCGTCCAGGTCGGTTCGCCGGGCGACGGCCCCGTAGGTGCCCCCCGAGCGGGGGAGCGGGAAGTGCCCCACCCGGGCAGAGGGCGAGCGGATCCACACGTCGGTGAACGGCGTCCAGGATGCCACCTCCTCCGGCCTTAGGCCGAGTCCCTCCAGGCGCCGCAGGGCTCCGGTGGTCAGCCCGTCGCCGCAGCACTTGTCGCGGGGAAAGCGTGCTCGATCGATGACGGTCACCTGCCGTCCGGCCCTCGCCAGGGTGATGGCCGCCGCGCACCCGGCCGGTCCGGCCCCGACGACCACCACGTCGTGCGCGGATCGCAGCGGAGCGCTCAACGCTGGGTGATCGCCTTCAGCGCCCCCGCGAGGTCTGGATCATGGAATTTGTATCCGCTGTCGACCAGCTTGGTGGGCCTGACCCGCTGGCTGGCCAGCACCATGTCGGCCACCATCTCCCTGCCCAGGGCAGCCGACAGGGCGAAGGAGGGTACCGGCAGGGGAGCGGGACGCCCCAGGACTCCGGAGAGCACCCGGGTGAAGGCGGCGTTGGTGACCGGGTTCGGCGAAGTGGCGTTCAACGGCCCCGACACCGTGTCGGTGTCGATTGCGTGGCAGATCGCGCCCACCTCGTCATGCAGGCTCACCCAGCTCATGTACTGGGTGCCCGGCCCCAGCCGGCCGCCGGCACCCGCCTTGAACAGGGGGAGTGTCTTTGCCAGGACCCCTCCCCCGGCTCCGAGCACCACGCCGGTGCGCAGGTGCACCACCCGGACCCCCGCCTCCTCGGCTGGAGCGGTGGCCGCCTCCCAGGCCCGGCAGACCTCGGCCAGGTATCCGGATCCCGGCGTCGAGGCCTCGTCCAGGATCTCGGCTCCGCGGTTGCCGTAGTAGCCGATCGCCGAGCCGCTCACCAGCACCCTTGGCGGGGTCGGCAGGTTTGCCAGCGCCTCGCAGATCAGGTGGGTGCCGTCGATCCTGCTGTCCTGGATGGCGGCCTTGGTCGCCTCGTCCCAGCGGTGCTCGGCGATGCCTGCCCCAGCCAGGTGCACCACCGCCTCGGCTCCTTCGGCCTTGTCGTGCTCGATGGTCCCCGCGCGGATGTCCCAGCGGAGCTCGCCCGTCCCGGCGGGGTGGCCCCTGACCACCCTGAGCACCTCGTGCCCGGCGTCGGTGAGCTTGCGGACCACCGCGCTCCCGATGAAGCCGGAGGAGCCGCTCACGATCACCTTCACGACTCCGACTCTAGTGCTCAGCAGCACTAGGAGGCCGGTTCGGGCTGGAGGAACCGTCCTGGCATCGAACCCGCGCATCCAACTTTACCCGCTTGTGCATCCTGGACGCAGTATGAGTGGGCTCGCGGATATACCTGGCATGGGTCTCGACCGGTGCCGCCGCTCTCTACGATGCCACCATCGAGCTGGTCGATACGCTGATGGCCGCGGTCGAACCCCTCAGCCCCTAATGTCCCGGTGTTGCGATCAGCTTGCATCTGTGCTATAGTTCGAGAGATGGATGAGACACCAAACCCCGTCGAGACTGCGATCGGGTCGAGACTTACTGGCGGCCCTGGGCGAACTGTCCCGCTCCTTCGGTGGGTCCTCGGAGGCTGATCAGATGCCCCGAGACCTGGCTCCGGACCGGTGCTGGGCCGACTCTGTGGATTGCCGGTTGATCCTCCGGCCGTGCCAGAGCGATGCCGAGACGGGCGTCGGGCTGTGCCTTCGTCACGCCGACATGCTCCGCTCCGCCTGCTGAGCCGCTTCTGGCACACAGAGCTGGCTTCTGGCACACAGGGCTGGCTTTCTGGCACACAGGGCTGGCTTCTGGCACACAGGGCTGGCTTCTGGCACGTCGAAGTGGTTCCGCCGGGGATTTGGGGCTCAGGGCCGGTGGATTAGCACCAACCCGCCGGGAGCGTCGACCTCCAGCCCATCGAGGACGGACCGCACGCGCACCCCGAGCCCACTGAGGGTCAGCCATCCTTCGGAGTCCGGTGCCACCCGGCCCTCCGCTTCGTGCAGCTCCACATCCAGGGTGTCGCGCTCAATGATGCAGACCTGGCGCGTCCCGAGGGCGAAATACCACCCGAGCTTCTCGTAGCTCTCGTCGCCCGGCGACCGGATCTCGACCACCAGCTCGGGCGGCCCCTCCACCCCGCGGTGGGTGGCAACCTCGGGCCGGTAGGCGATCAGGTCCGGTACCCGGTAGTCCTTGTTGGCCCGGTACAGGCCGGTCTCGTAGGTAAGGCGAAGCCCAGCGGCGTCGGCCGCTGGTAGCAAGACCGCAATCAGCCGCCCCCCGGTCCGCTGGTGTCCCTCTGCGGCGGGCGGAACCATGTGCAGGACTCCCTCCCACATCTCGTCGTGATGGTCCAGGCCGAGTCTCTCGCGCTCTTTCATCACGTCGCGTATGGCGGCAGGCACCTCGAGCAGGACGGCCTTCATGGACCCAAGTCTAGCCCCGGGCCGCTTCGCCGGTCACGGCGCTAACCTCGGCTGCCAGTGGGACGGCCTCGGACTCCGGCGGGACGGACCAGGGAGACCGCCGCTCGTCTGGCGACCGAGTACCCGGGGTCTGCGAGCCAGTTGTGTGCTCTGCGCCACGACGACGCCTTCCAGTTGCTGGTGGCCACCATCTTGTCTGCTCAGTGCACCGACGAAAGGGTCAACCAGGTGACCCCCGCCTTGTTCGCTCGCTACCCCGGTCCGGCGGAACTCGCGGGGGCCGACCAGTTGGAGCTGGAGGCCCTGATCCGCCCGACCGGGTTCTACCACAACAAGGCCCGTAGCCTGCGGGGGATGGCCGGGGCGGTCGCCGAGCGCTTCGGGGGCGAGGTGCCTTGCGTCATGGCGGAGCTGACCAGCCTGCCAGGCGTGGGGCGCAAGACTGCGAACGTGGTTCGCAGCGTGGCGTTTGGACTGCCCGGGCTACCCGTGGATACCCACGTCGGCCGCCTCGCCCTCCGGCTGGCGCTCACCAGCGAGACGGATCCCGTCAAGGTGGAGACCGAGCTGTGTGCGGCGGTCCCGGCCAGGGATTGGGGTACCCTGAGCATCCGGCTCATCCTTCACGGCCGGGCGGTGTGCCAGGCTCGCTCACCCCGCTGCGGCGAGTGCGTCCTGGCGGACTACTGCCCCTCAGCCGGTGCCTTGGCAACCTCGTCCTTGCGGCCGAAAAAAAAACTTTCCTCGGGTGCGTAGCGAGACCGGGACGGATCTGGTATATTCTCTGAACACGGAACCGGTTCCCGCCACCTGGTTCCGAAGAGCGAAGTCGGGATCCGCCGCCTGACTAGCTCCACGAACGGCGCCCGCAAGGGCGCCGTTCGTGTTTTTTGGGTACGGCTTTGGGTGGACCTGGCGCAACAACCAGGCCATGCAAGCGACCACGGCGCCCGGGGGGAGCGCCGTGGTCGCTTGCCCCCGCAGGTGGCCAGGGGGGTGACCCCTGCGGGGGAACGATGACTCCCGGAGGGGTCAGATCATAGTGGTGACCCGAGGCCAGCGCACGATCGCCTCGGGTGGGAGGTAGGCGGCGACGTGGGCCAGGGCGTCGCTTCCAGCAACGTGAATGTGCATCTCGGAGCACACCCCGCCGGTCTCAGGCTGCAGCCGGGGCCGGTAGTGGCCACCGATCCACCCGGAGTCGGTCAGCAGCTCCAGGCACTCCCCGTCGAGGACCTCGCGTCCCCCGAGACGGTGAGTGACACCCCCGGCGCCCTCCACCAGCTGGAGGGCAAGATCGAGTTGGTGCAAAGAGACGGCTTCGGCGGCCATGCTTGCCTCCCCTGGCGGTCAGTCCGGCTGCTACTGGCCAACCTGGGGTTGGGCGTTCGCCATCCCCGCCTCCCAGCGCTCCTCGACGTGTCCGTAGTGCCACCACGTGAGCGCTATCGCCCAGGTGACCACGAAAGCGCCGACGATCACGAACCCGGCGGTGTTGATGTTGAAGTTGCCCATGAAGCCCCAGAATCCCGTGCTCGGCAGGTTCAGTTCCGTCTCCAGGAGGCCCAGGATCTCGATGGTGCCGATGAGCACGGCAACCAGCACCGACAGCCCGGTGATGGTGATGTTGTAGTACACCTTGCGTACTGGTCTGGAAAAGGCCCAGTCGTAGGCGAAGTTCATGAAGCACCCGTCTGCGGTGTCGAAGGTGCTCATACCCGCCGCGAACAGGATCGGCAGGGACAGCACGGCGTAGAAGGGAAGCCCGCCGACCACCGCCGTCCCGGACAGGACCAGCAGGGCTACCTCGGTGGCGGTGTCGAAGCCCAGGCCGAACAGGACCCCGATGGGGTACATCTTCCAAGGGGTGTCGATCCGGCGGGCCAGGGGACCGAAAAACCGCATCATGAAGCCCCGCTTGTCCAGCTGCTCCTCCAGCTCCGCGTCGTTGTAACGACCCGAGCGCATCGCTTTGAAGACCTTGATAATCCCCACCAGGATGATGAAGTTGAGGATGGCGATGATGTACAGGAACGTCCCCGACACCGAGGTCCCGATGATGCCGGTGATCTGGTGAAGGTTCGAGCTGTCGTTGTTGACCGCCGCGTCGAGGGCCCGGATACCGAAGTTCAGCAGCACTGCCAGGAGGAAGACGATGGTGGAGTGGCCGAGCGAGAAGAAGAATCCCACGCTAAGTGGCCGTTTACCCTCGTTGATCAGCTTTCGGGTGGTGTTGTCGATCGCCGAGATGTGGTCTGCGTCGAAGGCGTGGCGCATCCCCAGCGTCAGGGCCACGAACCCGAGGCCGAAGCCGAAGATGTACTGCTGGTTCAACCTCACGTGCCCTACCGCGGCAACCCCCGCAGACAGCAGGACCCACCCAAGTACCCACAGGCCCGCGACCGTGCCAATCATGCCGATGAAGCGGACCCACTCCTTGGGGGTGAGTGCGTTGCGCATGCGGGTGAAGCGCGACGCACCGGGCGGACTTATGCGTGCAGCTGATATAGACATCGCCTCTCCTTCTGTGTGGCCTGCTGGCAAGATCTGGACCGTCACCCATCCACACTAGATGCGAGCAGCGTGCAAGAGCGTCGCGTGCAGCTATGAGTGCTGACAACACTAATGTACAGCGGGCAACAGGCGGCAGCTCTCAGCGCTCGGCTTCTGTGACCGTGGCCAACCGCCGGCGGGCTGCGATTAGTGAGCGTTCGGCTGCGAACAGCTCGGCGGCCAGGTCGTCGCGACCGGCCCGGCCGTAACTCTCCGCGATGGCCGCCACCCGCTTGGTCAGCTCGTCCAGGGCGGAGGCGAGCGAGGATAGCTCGGGCACTTGGCTCGGGGTCACCGCGCGGGCACTTGGCTCGGGGTCACTGTGCGGGCACCGGGCTGGGAGTCACCGGGATGGGAGACTGTATTCCATGGGGACCATAATGCCTCAAGCAGCGGGGAACTGGGCCACTAGCGCCCCTTGCTGAAATGCCACGTGTGTCACTTTAGGGCTTCAGCCACTCTGGGCAGGTCAAATTGCTTCGGGCGACACACGTGGCATTGCCGCGTCGGAGCACTACGATGGTTTCACCGATGCTCACCCGACTCGACCTGCGCGGTGTCACCTCCGACCTGGCCGGCTTGCTGCCCAGGCCGGCGGCGGCCAAGGACCTACCCACCGCGGCGGTCCAGGCGATCCTGGCCGAGGTGCGCCAGCGGGGCGACGCTGCGGTGAGGGAGCTCACCCAGCGCTTCGACGGGGCGTCAGTGCCAGAGGCCCGGGTCAGCGAGCAGGAGCTGGCCGCTGCGCCTTGGATGATCGACCGGGACCTGCGCAAGGCGCTGGAGGCGGCGCACACCGCGGTCAGCGACTTCCACCGCTCCCAGGTGGTGGAGCCTCCCGCTTACGAGCGGCATGGCCTGCGGGTGGCATCCCTGCGCCGACCGGTGGCCCGGGCCGGGTGCTACGTGCCCGGCGGTCGGGCCAGCTACCCCTCCACCGTCCTGATGACCGCGGTCCCGGCCAAGGTGGCAGGCGTGGAGGAGGTGGTGGTGTGCGTGCCGCCGCGCGGGGACGGCAGCATCGCGCCGGCCACCCTGGCGGCAGCGGTGATAGCCGGGGTGGACGAGGTCTACCGCATCGGTGGGGCACAGGCGATCGGGGCCATGGCGTACGGCACCGAGACTCTCAGACCGGTAGATGTGATCGTGGGGCCGGGCAACCTTTACGTTTCGGTGGCCCAGCGCGAGGTCTCGGGTCTGGTTGGGGTGCCCTCGGCGTTCGCCGGGCCCTCCGAGGTGGTGGTGGTGGCCGACGAGACCACCCCGGTGGACCTGGCTGCCATCGACGTGATCGTCCAGGCGGAGCACGGTCCCCACGGGCTGGCCTGGCTGGTCACCTGGTCACAGGACGCGGCCGACGCGGTCACCGAGTCGGTGGCCCGGTTGGTGGCCGAGTCCCCCCGCCGGTCCGAGATCGAGGCAACCCTGGCTGAAGGGGGCTACGCGGTGGTGGTCGACGGACCTGAGGCGGCCATGGAAGTGGTCAACGCGATCGCTCCTGAGCACCTGGAGCTGATGAACGCCGACCCCGAAGCCCTGATCCCGCTGGTGCGCAACGCCGGAGCGGTGTTCCTCGGCCCGTTCGCCCCAGCCAGCGTCGGCGACTACCTGGCCGGTCCCAGCCATGTGCTGCCGACCAACGGGACCGCCCGGTTTGCCAGCGTGCTCCGGGTCGACGACTTCGTCAAGCACGTGCACGTGATCGGACTGGACCGCGCCGCGCTGGACCGGGTGGGACCCGATGTGGAGACCCTGGCCAAGGCCGAGGGCCTGGCCGCCCACGCCACCTCGGTGCGCCTCCGCCGGGAGCTGACGAGATGAGCCTCACTGCTGTCGCAGGGCTCGGCGGCGGGTACCACTCGCCCCAGGTGGAGGTCGATGTTCGGCTCAACACCAACGAGTCGCCCCTCCCGCCCCCGACTGGCTGGATGGAGGCATTTACCAAAGGGCTGGCCGAGCTGAGCCTCAACCGCTACCCGGATCGCCAGGCCACCGCCCTCCGAGCCGCGATTGCCGAGCACCACGGGGTGGCGCCGGAGCAGGTCTTCGCGGCCAACGGCTCCAACGAGGTGATCCAGTGCCTGCTCCTGGCCTACGGCGGGCCCGGACGGACGGTCCTCACCTTCGAGCCCACCTACGCCCTGCACACCCACATCGCCCGCCTGACCCACACCGCGGTCTCAACCGGCAAGCGCCGGGAAGACTTCAGCCTGGACCCCGACGAGGTCTGCCGGATGCTCGCCGGCGCCGAGCCCGCGGTCACTTTCTTGTGCTCACCCAACAACCCCACCGGTCGGGGGGAGCCGCCCGAGCTGGTGGCTGAGGTCCTCGCTCAGGCGCCCGGGTTGGTGGTGGTGGACGAGGCCTACGGGCAGTTCTCACCCTGGTCCGCCCTCAGCCTGGCAGGTGCGGGCGGTACGGGCGCCGACGGCGACGCGCTGGGCACTGATCGACTCGACGGGCCGGGAGCCGAGCGACTTGTGGTGCTGCGGACCTTCTCCAAGACTTGGGCCATGGCCGGTGCCCGACTCGGCTACCTGGTCGGCCCTTCCCAGGTGGTCACCGCCCTTGAGGCGGTTGCCCTGCCCTACCACCTGGACTCGATCAAGCAGCTCGCCGGGCGCTTGGCACTGCGATTCGAGCCGGAGATGCGCGCCCGGGTGGCAACGCTGGTCGAAGAGCGGGGCAGGGTGGCGGCGGCGCTCGGGCAGATGGCGGTGGAGTCGTGGCCGTCGGAAGCCAACTTCATCCTCTTCCGTCCCCTTGCGCGCCGGGGCAGGGAAGTGTGGGACGGCCTGCTTGATCGCTCGGTGCTCATCCGGGACTGCAGCAGCTGGGCAGGGATCGAGGGCTGCCTTCGAGTGACGGTGGGGACCCCGGCGGAGAACACCAGGTTCCTGGCAGCCCTGGATGAGGTGCTCGGATGATCGAGGCGCCGACGGGCCCGGCCCCGCGCCGGGCCACGATCTCCCGGCACACCCGGGAGACTGCCATCGACTGCACCCTGGTCCTCGACGGGTCGGGGGAAGCCGAGGTGGACACCGGTTTGCCATTCTTTGACCACATGATCTCCCAGCTCGGGCGCCACGGCGGGTTCGACCTGTCCCTGGTGGCAAAGGGCGACCTCGAGGTTGACGCCCACCACACGGTCGAGGACGTGGGCATCGTGCTGGGCGAAGCCCTGGCGCAGGCGCTGGGGGACAAGGCCGGTGTTCGCCGGTTCGCCTCGGTCTCGCTACCACTGGACGAGTCGCTGGTCACGGTGGCCCTGGACCTGTCCGGGCGGGCCTACCTGCACTACGACGTGGCCTTCCACGCCGACGCGGTCCCCCTCGGAAGCCCCGGCTTCGAGCCACAGCTGGCCGAAGAAGTCTGGCGGGGGTTCACCACCGCGGCTGGGATCACCCTTCACCTCGACCTGGTCAGGGGCAGGAACACCCACCACATCCTGGAGGCCAGCTTCAAAGCAGTGGCCCGCGCCCTGCGCGACGCGGTCCGGGTCGAAGGGACGCAGGTCCCCTCCACCAAGGGCGTCCTGTGATCCGCCGACCAGCCGTGATCCGCCGACCCGCCGTGATCGGCCGACCCGCTGTTGTCCGGAACACAGGTGTGACTGGTCGCCCGGGGTGATCGCGGTGCTCGACTACGGGATAGGCAACCTCCGCTCGGCCCAGCGGGCACTGCGCCAGGTGGGGGCGGACGCGGTGCTGGCCACGACTCCGGAGGAGGCGGAGGGAGCAGACGGGTTTGTCCTGCCCGGGGTTGGGGCGTTTGGGGCTTCGCGCACTGCCCTCGCTCGAACCGGGCTCGACCGGGTTGCGGTGGCGGCCATCGAGGCCGGCCTGCCGCTCCTCGGCGTGTGCGTCGGGCTCCAATTGCTCTACGAAGGCTCAGAAGAAGATCCCGGGGTGGAGGGCCTAGGTGTCCTGTCCGGTCGGAGCATTGCCCTCAGCCCCACCGAGAAGCGCCCGCAGATGCAGTGGAACCTGGTCACGCCACTACCGACCGCGTCGTACAGCCGCCTGATCGCCAGCCTGCCCCCGGCGCCTTGGGTCTATTTTGTGCACTCCTACGCCCCTGAGCTTACTGATGACGCCGTCGCCAGCTGCGACTACGGAGGCCCGGTGGTGGCCGCGGTGGAGCGCGGAGCGCTGTGGGGGACCCAGTTCCACCCGGAGAAGTCGGGCACCGTGGGGCTGGCGCTGCTGGCCGCCTTTGTCAGGGCCTGCTCTGAGCCCGTCGTCCGCGCCGACTGTGCCGATCCGGTGACAGCCGATCCGGGTGCCCGTGCCACCCGCGCCGAGCCAGCCGGGCTGATGAGGAGCTGAGGCGACAGTGGACCTGTTCCCCGCCATCGACCTGCGCGATGGGCGGTCCGTGCGCCTGGTGCAAGGCGACTTTGCCCGGGAGCGGATCTTCGGCGATCCGGTCGCCAGTGCGGTGGCGATGGCGGCCGCCGGCGCCAGGTACCTCCACGTCGTGGACCTGGACGCGGCGCGCACCGGTGATCCGGTCAACCGGAGCGTGGTCGCGGACATTGCCACGTCGGTTGCCGCCCAGGGCGTGTTCGTACAGGCGGGTGGGGGGGTGAGGGACGAGGCGGCCGCGGAGGCCTTGCTAAGCGTCGGGGTGGCCCGGGTTGTGCTGGGGACGGCCGCCGTCGAGCGCCCTGGCCTGGTGCGCCGGCTGGCCCGGCGCTTCCCAGGCCGGATTGCAGTGGCCCTCGACTACCGCCGGGAAGGCGGCTGCGATACGTCCCGGCCCCGGCCGGCCGGAGCGACGGGGGTCTCCCTGACCAACGCAAAGGTGGCGGTGCGGGGCTGGACCTCAGTCTCGGGTGAAAGCCTCCTCGGCGTGCTGTCGTGTTTCGAGGACGCTGGCGCCGCGGCGGTGATGGTGACCGATGTGGGCCGCGACGGCACCCTGGCCGGGCCTGACTTCGCCGGGCTGGTCGCGGTGCTGGATGCCACCGGCATGGAGGTGGTGGCATCAGGTGGCGTTTCCAGCTTGGCGGACCTGGTGACCCTCTCCCACCTGGGCCGGCCGGAGCGCCGCCTGTCCGGGGCGATCGTGGGGATGGCGCTGCGGGAGGACAGGTTCACCATCCCCGAGGCGATGGAAGCGTGCGCAGCGTCAGGGTGATTCCCTGCCTGGACGTCGACGACGGCCGGGTGGTCAAGGGGGTGAACTTCGTTGCGCTGCGAGACGCGGGCGACCCGACCGAACTGGCCGCGCGCTACGACGCCGAGGGAGCCGACGAAGTGGTCTTCTTGGACATCACGGCTTCTGCGCACGGGCGCGACACCATGGTGGAGGTGGTTCGGCGCACCGCTGACCAGGTGTTTATCCCCCTCACCGTCGGCGGAGGGGTGCGATCCGTGGACGACGCCAGGCGCCTGCTGCGCGCGGGCGCAGACAAGGTGGCGATCAACACTGCTGCGGTCGAGCGCCCCGCTCTCGTGGCGGCCCTCGCCGCCGAGTTCGGTTCCCAGTGCGTGGTCGTGGCCATCGACGCCCGCGCCCGCCCGGCGCCAGGAGTGGGGTGGGAGGTCTACACACACGGCGGGCGGAGCCCCTCTGGACTCGATGCGCTCAGCTGGGCGCTGGTCTGCGAGCGACTCGGTGCAGGTGAGCTGCTGGTTACCTCCATGGACCGGGACGGCACCCGAGACGGCTTTGACCTGGCCCTCACCCGGGCGATCAGCGACTCCGTCGGGGTCCCGGTGATCGCCAGCGGAGGGGTCGGTGGCCTGGAGGACCTGGTCGCCGGGGCGACCGAAGGCCACGCCGACGCCGTGCTGGCGGCTTCCATCTTCCACTACGGCGAGCACAGCGTCGCGGAGGCAAAGGCGCACCTGGCCGCCGCCGGGGTCCTGGTGAGACCCTCCGGCTAGCCTTGAGCGACCGATGCCCGAACCGCTCAGCCAAAAGCCCCCGCTCAGCCAAAAGCCCCATGACCCCAAGCAGCCGATCACCATGCTCGCCGACCGGGTGCTGGTCCAGATCCCCGAGTCGGAGGGCGAGCGCCGCTCTCGCTCGGGCATCTTGATCCCGGCCACCGCGCAGGTCTCCAAGCGCCTGGTGTGGGCCGAGGCGGTGGCGGTGGGACCCAACGTGCGTACCATCGCCGCGGGGGACAACGTGTTGTTCAGCCCCGAAGATCGCTTCGAGGTGGAGGTCCGCGGCGAGGACTACCTGATCCTGCGCGAGCGTGATATCCACGCGGTGGCGAGCGAACGCATCGATGGCGGCACGGGGCTGTACCTGTGAGCGAAGCACCGGCGTTCGTGGCCACAGAGCTGGCGGCGGACGAGGGTATAGTTATTTTGGTCAAGTACAACGCGGACGGACTGGTGCCGGCGGTGGTCCAGGAGGCTACCAGCGGGGCGGTCCTGATGCTCGCCTGGATGAACGAGCTGGCCCTGCGCCGGACGCTGGCCACCGGGCGCAGCTGGTTCTGGAGCCGCAGCCGCTCCGAGTTGTGGTGCAAGGGCGAGACCTCCGGCGACCGCCAGTGGGTCCGGCGGGCCTACCTCGACTGCGATGGCGACACCGTGCTGCTGGTGGTGGACCAGGAGGGGAAGGGCGCCTGCCACGCCGGTACGCCCACCTGCTTCTCGCGCCCCCTCGCAAGCCCTGAGTAATCTTCCCTTGCCTGCCCCCCAACCTGCGCCCACTCTCGACCGGTTCGCCTCCCTGGCGAAGACCCACACGGTCGTCCCGGTCTGGCGTGAGTTGCTCGCTGACACCCTGACCCCGGTGTCTGCATTCCTGGCGCTGGTGGGGGACGGCCCTGGCTTCCTGCTGGAGTCCGTAGAAGGGGGCGAGCACTGGGGGCGCTATTCGTGGGTGGGTCGCCGGCCGGTTGCCACGCTGGTGGTCCGCGGTGCGTCGGTCGAGGTGGAGGGGCGCCTGGCTGCCGCCGTGCCGCTGGACCGGGGGGCGCTCGGGGCGGTGGAGGGCGTGCTGGGGGCGTACCGATCGCCGAAGCTGGCCGAGCTGCCGCCGCTGCACGGCGGGCTGGTTGGTTACTTGGGCTACGACGTGGCGCGCGAGGTGGAGCGCCTCCCCGACGTGCCACCCGACGACCAGGGCTACCCCGATGCGGTGGTCTCGGTGATCGGCCAGCTGGCCGCGTTCGACCGGTGGCGCCAGCGGGTGGTGCTGATCGACAATGTGGTGGTGGAGCCCGCTTGGGGGCGATCCGAGCTGGTGGAGGCGTGGGTCGCGGCGGGGGAGAGACTGGAGCTCATGGCGCTGGAGCTTGTGGCCGGCGGGCCCGCCGCTCCTGTCGCTGGCGGGCCGGGGTCGGCGCCTGGCGGGCCGGGGTCGGCGCCTGGTGGGCCGGGGTCGGTGCCTGGCGGGCCGGTGTCGGTGCCTGGCGGTGCCTCAATCCTGGTGGCGCCGCCGGTCGCGGGGGAGGCGCTGCCCGAGGTCCGGCGCACCATGTCCACACCGGCCTACTGCGCCGCGGTGGAGGTCGCCCGGGAGCACATTTTCGCTGGCGACATCTTCCAGGTGGTGCTCTCGCAGCGCTTCGACCTGGACCTGGGGGCCGATCCGTTCGACGTGTATCGGGTGCTGCGACAGGTGAACCCGAGCCCGTATATGTACTTCCTGCGGCATCCCTGCCTGAGCGTGGTCGGCTCGTCGCCCGAGCCGATGGTCCGCCTGCTGGACAACAAGGTGGTGTCGCGCCCGATTGCTGGGACCCGGCGGCGAGGGGGGTCGGAGGCGCACGACGCACAATTGGCCGCCGAGCTGATCGAGGACCCCAAGGAGCGCTCCGAGCACGTGATGCTGGTGGACCTGGCCCGCAACGACGTGGGCCGGGTGGTCGACTACGGCACCGAGGTGGTGGACGAGATGATGACCCTGGAGCGCTACAGCCACGTCATGCACCTGACCTCGCAGGTCTCGGGGGCACTTCGGGCGGGCCTCGGCCCGGTGGACGTGCTGCGGGCGACGCTTCCGGCGGGCACCCTTTCGGGTGCGCCCAAGGTGCGGGCCATGCAGATCATCGACTCCCTGGAGCCCACCAAGCGGGGCCCTTACGGGGGGGTGGTCGGCTACCTGGACTTTTCGGGGAACCTGGACACCGCGATTGCGATCAGGACCATGCTGGTCTCACCCGATGGGCGCGCCTCGGTCCAGGCAGGCGCCGGGATAGTGGTCGGCAGCGACCCGGTCGCCGAGGACGCCGAGTGCCAAGCCAAAGCAGCCGCCCTGCTTGCCGCGGTGCCCGCCGCCCGCCGCATGACCGCCGCCCGCCGCCACTGACCCCCGCCCACCCACCTGTGGCCTTCATGGAGTGATTGGCTGCAGTTAACCGCACGCGTTCACTCCATGGACCGCCCGAGCGGTTGTGCTACGCCTCGCCCTGGTTGTCGCGGAGGAACTGGCTGACCTCGTTGGCCAGCTCGTCGCCCGAAACCGGTTCGAGCATGTCGTCGCCCATATCGTCGTCCCCCGCCTCTTCCAGGTGGGCCACGTACACCACCGCATCCTCGTCGGCGGCCACCATCTCGTTGACCTGGCGCTCGTAGACCGAAGTGGCCACCTTGAGGTCGAGGGCGTCCAGGCTGACCCCAAGCAGGCCGACGGTGCGCTCTACCAGCGCCAGGGTGGCCTTGGGCGAGGGGCTCTGGGCCACGTAGTGTGGGACGCTGGCCCACAGCGAGACCGACGGGATGTCTGCGGTGGCGAAGGCGTCGTGCAACACTCCGAGTATCCCGGTGGGACCCTCGTAGCGCGAGCGCTGCAGCCCAAAGCGGGCCACCAGGTCGGGGTCGGCCGCGGTGCCGGTGACCTTGACGGGACGGGTATGGGCGATGTCGGCCAACAACGCACCGAGGCCGACCACCATCTCGACCCCCAGCTCCGTGGCCGCGCTGACGACGGCCTCGCTGAAGTGCCTCCAGCGCAGCGCGGGCTCGGTACCGCTCAGCAGGACGATGTCCCGGCTGGCACCGGGCACGGTGGCAGCGGACAGGGTTATCGAAGGCCACTCGATGCGCCGGGTGATGCCTTCCTCCAAGCGGATCTGGGGTCGGGCAACGGTGAAGTCGAAGTAGTCCTCGGGGTCTATCTCGGCAAAGACCCGGGCGGACCAGACGCGCACGAGGTACTCGACCGCGGCGCTGGCCGCGTCGGCAGCGTCGTTCCACCCTCCGAAGGCGACCACCATTATCGGGCGTCGCAGGCTGGGATGGCGTTGCCATCGGATGGAGCTCATCGCTCCAACCTACCGGATTGCATGTGAATGACCGCGTTCAGCTTGGCTTAGGGGAACAACAGGGCTAGGGTGCGCGGGTCTGTCACCCTTGGCGGACGGAGGAGTGACGCGCTCAGGCCATGCTCACAAGCGGTGATTCGCTGGGATGGATAAGGCACGTGGCCCTCGTCGGCGGGACCCTGCTGCTGGGATCGACAGTGGCCCTCGGAGCTGCCGGGGAGGCGTTCGCCAGTACTCAGGCTCCGGCGATGGTAAGGATCGGCTCGGCGCCTACCTTGCCGGAGGGCGCAACGCCCGCCGCCCCTTCCTCCGCCGCCCCTTCCTCCGCCGCCCCTTCCTCCGCCGCCCCTTCCTCCGCCGCCCCTTCCTCCGCCGCCCCTTCCTCCGC
>JBOGGT010000150.1:0-11859 GCA_050744225.1 Acidimicrobiales bacterium
GTTGTCAAATACAACGTGGCCGGGTCAGGGCCGTACTGGGCGGGATTGCCCTGGGCATCTGCCCTGTTGGCCGGGTCGTGCACCGCAAAGCCCTGGGCGGTGTCGGTGAAGCCGAAGTCCCCCCAACCGGCTCCGCCGTCACCGATCGTTAGGGAGTTGGTGAAACTCGCCCCGCCGTTGGTGCTCCGCTCGATCCACGACGCCCCCGATTGGGTCGCCACGACCATGGTGGAGGTGGTGGGCGCCGATAGCTGGCCGCCGTCGCCCTCGCTGAACGTGAGGGGGGCGGCGATCACGAAGTCATGGAGGAAGTCATTGGGGCTGTCATAACTGACCTGGACCTGCTTGGCTGTTGAGCCGCCCGCCCCCTAGCCCACGCAGAGCACCGCAACCTGGCTGGAGTCGATCGGGGCCACGCTGTCCAAGTCTGACCCAGACTGGCACGGCGAGGGTTGAAGGACCCACGTAATGGCGTTGGTGGTGACCCACAGGGCCATTCCAGAGGGTCCGCCACTGGCGGCCAGCAGGTAGCCCGTGCCGCCGTGGAGGGCCAGCGGAGCCGATCCCTCGACGCCGCCCGGCAGGCTAACAGCGACGACCTCGGTGAAATGGTCGGCCCCCACCGGCGAGTGCCACAGCTGCGCCGGGCAGGGTCCGGTGGACGGCTTACAATGGGTCACCACCGCGTCGACCTCTCCTCCCGAGGCCTCCAGGTCCACCACCCGGGAGCCGGACGCCCCTATGCTCACCCGGACCCAGCTGTCTCCGCCGTCGTGGGTGGACCAAAGGTCGGGGCCATAGGCCCAGCCGTTGCGCGGGTCAGCGAACCGTAGGCCATCCACGCCCGCCGGGGGCTGGCTGGCCGAGTTGGCGATGTGGTCTGGGAATGCCGGGGCGCTCACCCAATGGACCCCGGCATCGGTGGTGCGGGCGATGGAGACGTCGAGGGTGCCGGGTAGGCAGGCCCCCGGCCGGCAAGTCGTGGTGCCGAGTACCCAGCCGTCCTGAGGTGAGATGAAGGTGGCAGCTTGCACCTGGAAACTCGCCGCCACCTTGCCTGCAACGGGTCGGTTGGCGGTCGGCAGGGTCGTGGTCTCAGTGTGCCCCGGATGGCCGGGCGTCGTGCTGCTGGCAAGGCTGGTGGAGGCGGTCGATGCCGGCCCGAACGTGCCCCCGCCCGATCCACACCCACTGAGCAGCCCCACAGTTGCAAGTACCGCCAGCGACCCCCCGATCCCCTTCATTGCGTCCCAGCGTACCGCGGCCCACGCCCCACGCCCGGGCGACGCTATCTCGTCGACGTGAGCACCTCCGACCGCGGGTCGTCTGCTGTCATGAACTCGCACACCATTTGAGCTGCGCTTTTCCTGGCGGAGGTAAGCGGACTCGAACCGCCGACTTCTACGTTGCGAACGTAGATCCGGTGGATGTCAGCGGACAAGGCCGGACCATTCTGGCAGGTGAAGGCAACTCAATGTACTCGGATGGACGGGTCCAGCTGGCCCCGCACGCGCGATGGTCGCGCGATGAGCCGTCGGGACTGCCAATCTGGTCGGAGAGTCGCCTGCGCAACTTCCGATCTCTATACACCGCGATAACCCGGTGCCTCTGGCGCCGGGTTGCCCGTCGGCGTAGCCGACGGAACGGCCGGGCACGCGGCACCATTCAGTCGGACTGACCGAGCCCACCACGAGCTCAGCTCTTTCCCGAAGGCCGGGCTGGCCCCGCGACTGTCCCTGACTGGTCCATGCCCGACCTGCTCATAGGAGATGAGCTGATCGGTTCACTGTGGACAGTTCCTGGCTTGGGATGAACGTAAGGTCGCCTAACCGCCCGTGCGCTCCCGGCCCATCCTCACCGAGGACAATCGTGAGGTCGGTGGAGCCAGGAGCACGCTTGGGTAGGGACCAACGCGGGCAGACGGGGGATTCCTAATCAGCCACGCTGCCGACACTGAACGGAGAGCGCCCGGCCTCGTTCGGCGCCCCCGATCAGCCGACACAAGCTCCTTATCAGCAGCCATGAGACCGAGGGCCGGTTGCGGGAGGTGCTCCCGCTATAACCGACCAATAGCGGATGTCTCCATCGGCATCATAATCGGGGGATAGGGACACGCTCGATCGGAAGCCGCCGCTCACCCGAACGGCAGCAAGTACCAATCCCGGAGCAGACTTGACGCTTACAGTCCACCCATCGCGGACGAGTTGGCTACGAGCGGCGGAGATTACCCTCAAGGGCGCTCGCGAGGTGACAAATTCCTCAAGGGCCACCACATTTGTCCAGCCGAACGTGCCAGTCCGACCGTCGCAGGCATCCCAGCGTGGCTCTTGCTCCGTTCGTAACATAACAGTGGCACCCGGGCCAACGACTTCAAGGGTCGCCCCGCGAAGTGTCACGAGGCGACTATGACCGGGGTCGGGACTGGATCGTTGGTCAAAGCCTGCCAACCCAAATAGAAGGGCGGCGCCGATTCCCAGGAACGTGATCGCTGCGCCACATAACACAATCAGCCCATGTCGAGTCCTTACATTCGCTGGCACAAGCGTAAGCAGTGAGTTGATAGGAAAGCTAAGGTACTATGGACCGTACCCAGGCACAAAGTCCCAGGTGCGGCTGCCGACCAGCCAGTGTCCCGTCGGGGTCAGATAAAGTGTCGCTTGAACATCGAGTTCATTCACGGGATTTGCGGAACCCTGAGTTCCCTTCGCATTTACCTGTAGGAACTTCTCGAACGGCTGAACTATTGCATGCACGGTGGCCGTGGTACCGTTCACCGTGACTGACTTATACTGCAGGACGGTGGCGCCAGCGGCAAGCATCACCGTGTCCCCGCCCGTCGTTTCACTTGCCATTGCAGACTGAAGCGTCGTTAACTCCTTTGCCGCCAGGCTCGGAGACAAGACGGCCGAGAATGCCGTCTGAGCGTGCGCAACCATTTCCTGCGATATCGTGGTGCTCAGAAATGGCTTTCCGCTTGCATCTACATGGGGTGATACTGGTTGACTAGCCTGGTCTGCAAAGGTAGGAGCTGCCGGGTTCTGGGGTCCCGGCGGCGGGGGAACCAGCGTGCTTTGATCCAGTGACTCCTCTGTTGCAAAGGCTGCCTCGACTGCCGTCATCGCTACACTCTGAGTCTTAGCATTTGGCGCGGGGTTCTGAGTGGTTGAAGTCGGACCGGGTTGACTCAGGTGACCTTGTGCCTTGACTGTCACGGTCCCATTCGTTGAATGGCTATTGGTGGCGTACAGGATGCCCCCGGAGGCAGCAAATGCCATTAGTACGGCACATACCAGCCTAGCCGGACGGTGGTTGCGGCTTTTGGAGGATGCCGGGCTCATGGGTTAGTCGCCGCCACGTGTTGGAAGTAGACGACGGTAGTCTTCCATTGTGTATTCACAGGCTTGAGGGTCCAGAAGACGTGATAGCGAGGATTCGTGTGCGAATCAACGACGTTGCCGTAGAAGCCATATTGGTCGGTACCGATCCCGACCTGCATTGAAGCGTGATCGATGTCGCCGTCGTCTGTCCAGTCATAGAAAAGCACGTCGCCTGTAACCATCGCATTCGGCGTATAGGCCGGTGCTCTGTTGTTCCCGTTATTATAATAGAAATAGCCTTCCGAGATCCCACCGGGGTTATCAACAACAAGGAAAGTATTAAGGTCCTGTGCAACGGCAGCCGAGTGACTTGTAGCAGGTTGAGGGTAGACGGTGTACTGCTCAGCTCCAGTAAGATCCCACCAGTTGTGGTCGTCGCCGGGGCTCGGATTGTACGTGTTAAGCGGGCTATTTACCATGCTGAACCCTCCCGCACGAAACGCTTGTGAGATGAAGTTCGTACAGTCATCTCCATTGAAGTAGGTGTACTGGGGGTTGGGGGTTTGGGTGTATGCGTCGGCATATTGGGCGGCCGCGCCGCCGTTGTAGGCGAACGCCGTCCCAGGGAGGATGAGGAGAGCGCCCAAGGCGACGACTACTGCTGCAGCGCCCTTCGCAAACCATGATGCTCTGTTTCGCGGGCTCTGGCTCACGCAGGGGACGTTACACGGTCTGTGCGACAGGGCCTGCAGGAGCGCCCTTGAGGATGTAACGAAGGTTTGGACACAGGCAGGCCCGGGCGCCTTCGGGCCGACGAGCTGTTCGTGCGACGCGGCAGGTCGTCGGGGCAGGTCCGGGGCCATGGAAGCTCTGGAACGTGGTCAGGCGACACGTGCGATGGCGAGCCGGGGAAGTACGGATGCCGGCCGCCGCAGGCGGGCGGCCAGGGATCAGGCGTTTCGGCCACCAGGCTCCATCTCGGCCGAGGTCTCGATGCCGTAGCCTTGGGCAGGAAGGAGGTGTGCAATGGCACAGTGGGTGGTCCACGGTGAACGGCCGCTCTACGAGAGCGGCTGGGTCCGCCTGACGCTGGTGGACGTGGAGCTGCCCAGTGGCGAGCGCTTCGAACATCATGTCGTGCGGCTCGATCCGGTGGCCGCGGCCGTCGTCGTGGATGCCGAGGAGCGGGTCCTGTTGCTGTGGCGACACCGCTTCATCACCAACACGTGGGGCTGGGAGCTACCTACCGGGATCGTGGAGCCAGGCGAGGAGCCTGCCGAGGCAGCCGCTCGGGAGGTGTTGGAGGAGACGGGATGGCGGCCCGGCCCGCTGCGGCTGCTTGTCTCTTACGAGCCCAACAACGGGATCAGTGACTCCCGGCACCACCTTTTCGTGGGTGAGGCACCCATCCAACTCGGCCCCCCCACCGACACCGACGAATCGGAGCGCATCGAATGGGTCCCCCTCGCCAAGGTGGCCGATCTGATCAGGGAGGGTGAGCTGGTAGACGGGCCAAGCCTAGTTGGGCTGCTCATGGTGCTGGCCGAGCGGCCATCAGCGGGTCGGAGCGCCTGAGTCCGTGTCGAGCTGGTCACGGAGGCGCGCTGCTCGCGCAAGCTGCAGCAAGGAGCTGGTCTGGGTGGCCAACGCGCTGGCTTCGCTAAGAACCTGGGAAGCCTCCTCGTGCTCGCCGTCGGCAACGAGCGCAGTAACCAGATCGAGCAGGAGGCCGGAACGGGCACGCACGAAGCTGGGGTCGGAACGGTCCAAGGCTGCCTTGACCAGCCCGGCAGCCTCCGGGTGGCCGGTTCTGGCCAGGCAACAACCGGCCCATCGCTCCAGATGAGCGTCGTCCAAATAGGCAATGGGGGCCAGCGTCCCGCTGGAGGCCGAGTGCGCCATGTGGCCACGGGCACGGTCCAAGGCCCGGAGGGAGTCGTCAACGTGCCCGGTGGCAGCCAGGTGTTCGGCCAGGGCCGACTCCAGCCAGACTCGTAGCTCGCCCGGCTGTTTGCCCAGCGGCGCAATGCAATGCGCCGAGCGCATGACCCGCAGAGCCTGGCGGGGCCTCCCGGCGTGTAGCTCGACGTACGCGCTCTCGCCCAGCACGAAGGCGTGCAGAGCCGCGTCGTCCGCTTCCCGAGCCAAGGCGGTCGCAGCGCCGTAGTGGCGAAGAGCGAGATCGAAGCGGGTCAGGCTGACGCTCTGCCAGCCCAGCAGCGAGCCCACTTCGGCGCTCAGGCAGGCAAGCTCGCGACGGGTGTGCTCCGTCGCGCAGTGCGGCACCAAGCCTTGGAGCCAGTGCCAGAGCGAGGCGAAGTAGTAGGCGGTCGCGCCGGCACCGAAGGTGCGATCCAGCTGCCGGCCAGCTTCGGTCATCCCTCGAAGTGTCCGCACCACGCCAGCGTCCACCCGTCCCGCCACGGCTCGGAGAAGCTCCATCTGCTCGACGACTGGCCCACCGACGCCTGTTGGGTGCACGTCCAAGAACAGGTCGGCTGGCCGGGCCAGGGTAGCGAGGTGGTCAACACTGAGAGTCGCGGCCGCGGTGACAAGGCCGTTGGAAGCACCGGGCCGGATATCAGCGGGCTCAGGACCAAGGCTCCACTCGGCGGCACTGGTCTGGTAGACGACCTCCAAAAGCCGCAGGTGAAGAGGGCCAATCCCGCCCTTGTCCCGCTCCCAGCGGCTTACCTCGCTCACCATGGTGCAGGTAGCGGGAAGTTGCTCGCCTACCAGGCGTGCGGCCCGGCGAAGCTCTTGGACTAGGCGGGCCTGAGACCATCCTCGGCGCAGGCGCGCCTCCTTGAGCATGGAGCCAGGCGAGGGCCGAACCGCAGCCATGACCGCTACCACCAGCTCCTCCCGATGCCCCGAGCCATCGTCTGCGGACTTGCGTTTCCTTGCGCCCCAGCGGTGAGCAGACGCAAGTCTTGCCCGCTATTCAATCCGGCTCTTTGGCCGGATACTCGCTGGTGAGGGGCTGAGATGCGGCCCCCGTAGCGCCCATAGAGGGCAGGAGGACAATGCACATGAGACTTCCAATCGACACCACGGGAATGACGTTCCTCGCCGCGGCAGAGCCCGAACCGGTGGCCGACTTCGCCACCAAGGTGGCCAAGACCGACGAGCACGGAGCCGTGATCCACGCCTGCCAGTTGGTCGTGTTGGCCGACGGCGGAGCTGAGGTGATCTCGGTCAAGACCGCCGGCAAGCCCGCTGGCATCGACACGTCGACCCCGGTAACTGTCGGCGGCCTCGTTGCGACTCCCTGGAGCATGGGAGACCGTTCTGGGGTCTCCTTCCGGGCGGAGCAGATCGCACCGGCCGTGACTGGTAGGGGGCAGGCGAACGTGGGCCCGGCTGGCCGGGCCTCGTAGGGCGGGCTGGCTCATATGCGCTTCACAGTTGCCGTGGCAGTCATCTTGTTGCTGGCTCTGGTTCCGGTGCTGATGACCAGTCTGGCACACGACGTGGTCACCTCGGTGATCCCTACGTTGTCCAACCTCTTGGGAGCTGGCAATGCGTAGGGGCCGCCCCTCCCCCGCCGAGCCAGCGAGCGAGGACGGCCTGACTGAGTCCTTGCTCTTCGGGCTGATCCGGCTGGGCTGGGCGTACCGCGTCGAGCTGGCGCTGGTGGGCCTACCGCTCGTGGGATGGCGGTGGATGGCGGCTCAGCTGGGTCGGGCCGCCGCCACCGCTGCCCTGTGCGCACTCTTGGTCACGGTCGTATTGGTGCCCGTCACCCGGAGATGGGTGTGGAGGTGCCTGGCTGCCAGCCACCTTCGACGGGCCTGGGAGAGAGCTCACCGCTTGGCTCCCATCGTGGCCTTCAAAGGCCAGGTGCCGTTGATCCTGAAGCAGCGTCGGGTCCCCGCTGGCCAGGCATTGGAGGTCAAGGTCCCACCGGGTGGGGCCGTGTCCGACCTTGAGGTCGCTGCCGAGCGGCTGGCAGCGGTCCTCGGTGCAAGGGAGGTCCGAGTCAGGCGGGATCCGGCGAGTGCGGCACGCGCCAGGGTAACGATTGTGCGACGGGACCCCCTGGCTGAGGGAGCGGTCCTGGCTTGGCCCCGCCTGGAAGTGGAGTCGATGTCGCTTTGGGAGCCCGTCCCGGTGGGAGTGGACGAGGAGGGAGAAGTCGTCAGCGTCGCCTTGGCGGAGCGCAACGTGTTGTTCTCCGGCGAGCCCGGCTCCGGTAAGTCCGCCGCCATGGGAACCTTGGTGGCCGCCGCTGCCCTGGACCCATCAGTGAAGTTGTACCTGCTCGACGGCAAGCAGGTCGAGCTGGCCACCTGGGCGGGCGTCGCCACTTGGTCGGTTGGTCCGGACGTGCAAAGAGCGACGGCCCTGCTCCGGGGCCTACTGGCGGAGATGGATCTGCGCTACGCCCAGCTCCTCGCCCGCCGACATCGCAAGGTGGGACGCCAGGACGGAATGGGCCTCCAGGTCGTGGTCTGTGATGAACTGGCCCTGTACCTCGCCGGTCCAGACCGCAAGGCCCGCACCGAGTTCGCAGAAGCCCTCCGTGACCTGGTGGCGAGGGGCCGGGCCGCTGGCATCATCGTGCTGGCCGCCACCCAGAAGCCCTCCTCGGACATCGTGCCCACCAGCCTGCGCGACCTGTTCGGGTTCCGTTGGGCGCTTCGATGCACGACCAGGGAGGCGTCTGACACGATCCTGGGCTCAGGCTGGGCTTCCCTCGGCTACTCAGCGGCCGACATCGACCCCACTGCTCGGGGAGTCGGCTACCTGCTGCACGAGGGCGGCCTACCAGTGCGACTGCGCTCGTTCTACTTGAGCGACGACCAGCTGCAAACCCTAGCCGAGCGAGCCGAACACGTGAGAAGCACGGCGCAAGTGCCCGGCTCAGACGCCGAAATCCGGGGCGACGCCCGGCCGGAGGGGGAGGCGTGATGGGACCAGAGCACCCCCATGGACCGCCGCCCGGTGCCCTAGACGAGGTCTTGGCCCGAGCGGGCGACCGGGAGGGTTACGAGCGCTGGTCCGACCAGGCGCTCCACACCGGGTACTGCCGCCACCCAATCCGCCTAGTGGGCCACATCGACCACATCGAGACGGTCACCGGTGAGATTCGCCGTCGAGTGGACAGTGCTGAGCAGCCCGACGGGGTGATCCTGGTGGCTTGTGGGAACCGGCGAGCGAGCGTCTGTCCGAGCTGCTCGTCCACCTACCAGGCAGACGTGTACCAGCTGGTCGCGGCCGGCCTCAAGGGCGGTAAGGGCGTCTCCCCAGAGGTCGCGGGCCATCCAAGAGTATTCCTCACCCTGACGGCCCCCAGCTTCGGAACGGTCCATGGGGTGCGCCAGGACGCGGGAGGAGAGCCCGCTCCCTGCCGGCCAGCCTGGCCCGGACGACCAGCGCGCTGTACCCACGCAGTACCGGCGGTCTGCGAGCGCCTTCATGACCGCCAGGACCCGGCCGTGGGTCAGCCGTTGTGCCCAGAGTGTTTCGACTATCCGGCGGCGGTGCTGTGGAATGCACACGCCGGCCAGCTCTGGGCTCGCACGGTAGGGGTCATTCGCCGGGCCCTGGCCCGTCATGCGGGGCTCAGCATTCGTGAAGCCGCGGCGCTCGTGCGGGTCTCGTTCGTGAAGACCACCGAGTACCAGCGCCGCGGCCTGATCCACGTACACAGCCTGGTGCGCTTGGACGGGATCGCGCCGGGGGGTGGTGGCACTGCGCCACCTCCAGAGCCTTTCGACACTGCGAATCTCGTCGCGACCATCTACGGCGCCGTGCCCACAGTACGTTGCCCCCTGGCAAGCGCAGCCCAGAAGCTCCTGGGCGAGGTGCGCTGGGGCGACCAGATGGACGTACACATCGTGGCATCGGTGGCCGAGGCAATGTCGGCCGAGGGACGGATTGACACCGCCGCCGCCGGGTACCTGGCGAAGTACTCCGTCAAGGGCGCAGACCCTGAGGGACTGCTCGACCACCGGCTCCACAGTCTCTACGAGCTTGAGGGGTCGTCCCTGACCCCACACCTACGCCGGATGGTAGAGGTGGCCTGGCAACTTGGCGCTGACCCAGCGCTTGGTCATCTGCGGCTGCGCGCCTGGGCGCACATGCTCGGGTTCCGGGGCCACCACACCACCAAGAGCCGCCGGTACTCCACCACCTTGGGGGCCCTGCGCTCTGCCCGGGCCCAGCACATGGCGGGCACACGGGACGACACGCCCGAAGATGTCGCCCGTGTTGGCTCCTTGTGTTTCGCCGGCCAGGGATATCGGACCGCCGGAGACGCCTGGTTGGCCGAGACGGCCGGTGAAGCCCACCGGGCCGAGCGCCAGGCAGCTCGCCTGGAGCGGGCGTCGGGAGCCCCGCCCCTCAATGAGCCCGAGACCGAAGGGAGGTGAACATGGACAAGCTGCTACTCACCGTGGAGGAGGCGGCCGAGGCTCTCTCGGTTGGGCGATCCAAGCTCTACGAGCTGCTGGCTTCCGGCCAGCTCGAGTCGGTCCGGGTCGGCGGATGCCGCCGGGTATCTGTCGACTCATTGATCGACTTCGTAGGCAGGCTCCAGCAGGCCGACCAACTGGGCTGAGCTGGGCGTGACGTCCACAGCCGAGTGTCGCACCCCCTGGGTACCATGGAGTGCGGAATAGGCCAATCACCAAACTTGCGGTGCTCGTGGCCAGGAAGAGGAGGCAGAAGGTGAGCATCCAAGCTCGCAATACAAAGACCGGCCGGCGCTATGACGTGCGGCTGCGGGACCCGGACGGCCGGGTCTACAACCGCACCTTCCGCACCCGCAAGGAAGCGGAGGCCTTCGAGGCTCGCCAGCGCGCCGACCGGTCGAGGGGGTGGTGGCTGGACCCACGTGGAGCCGACCTCACCTTCGAGGCCGTGGCCAAGCGCTGGCTGGCCGCCAACCCGGCGAAGCGTGCTACGACACGGGCCACCGACGAGACAATGGTCCGGGTCCACCTGTTGCCGGTGATCGGCTCGCGCCGGCTCGGCTCGCTGACTCAGCCAGATGTGCAGGCCCTGGTGAATGCCTGGGCGAACGATGCGGCCCCGAGGACGGTGAGGCGTCAGTACGGGGTGCTCCGGGCCATCCTTGCGTACGCGGTAGGAGCCGACTGGCTGGGTCGCTCGCCCTGCCGGGGGATCAAGCTGCCGGCGGTGACCAACACGCGTCGCCATGCTCTGAGCCCCAAGGACGTGGCCAGGGTGGCGGAGGCCATGCCGCCTGACTATCAGGCAATGGTGTGGCTCGGGGCCATTCTCGGGATGCGTTGGTCGGAAGTGGCGGCCTTGCGGGTCGGTCGCGTGGACCTCCTGCGCAAGGAACTGACCGTGGCGGAGACGCTCACCCGTGACGCCGAAGGCCATCCAGTGGTCGGCCCTCCGAAGTCAGCGGCGGGCAAGCGCACCCTCTCCCTGTCTGACGGACTCGTCGACGTGCTCGCCCAGCACCTGGCCCACCGGGGCCTTACCGCGGCCGACCCGGAACGGTACCTGTTCGAGGCGCCTGAGGGAGCCGCGCTGCGGTACTCGAACTGGCGTGCTCGGGTGTGGGTGCCTGCAACCATGACGGCCGGGTGCGACGGCGCCGGGTTCCATGACTTGCGCCGGGCATCGGCCACGGCTCTGGTGGTCGGCGGAGTCGACATACGCACCGCCCAAGCCCGGCTCGGCCACAGCGACCCTCGTCTCACCCTCGGCGTATACGCACAGGTGGTCCAAGAGGCCGAGCGCAGGGCTGCCGACACGGTCGGGGACACCTTCCTCAGCGCCCGTACGCGCGATAAATGTGCGATGAAGCCCTCCAAGAGCCAAACAACTGGGGCTTGATACCACCGCTGGCCTGCACTTTTGCTGGTGGAGGTGAGCGGACTCGAACCGCCGACTTCTACGTTGCGAACGTAGCGCCCCTGCCTCCCTTGGCCTGCCAGTTTGTGGGAAAGCGCAGGTGAGTTGGCTGGGGGAAGGGCACCCAAGGGCACTGAACTGCTGCCTCGGGCACCAATTGAGTCCCGTTGAGTCCCGTTGAGTCCCGTTGGAGCCGGACTCTGGACTCACAGACTCTGACTCCGTGGGCTCGGGCTTGTCGACCCCAACGTTAGGTTAATCAACAGGCGGCCGCGGAGGTCCGGCCTGTCGGACTACGATCGGCCGCATGGCCACGGAGCTTCATCTCGACCCTGTGCTGGTGTCAATAGTGGACGACGCCCGGAAGCGTGCGGCGGAGGCAGGCGAACTATCACGTGGCCCCTTCCCGCCCTTCGAGCCGACCATCCCGGCCGAGGCCCGGACGGTGATCGTCCAATGGCTACACGACGGAGGCTACGCCAGTGCCGTCGCCCTGATCGGAGCTGAAGACCCCGACCTCGCAAACCTGTAACCCCCGCGCATGGCCATCGTCATCGACGACCGGCTCCTATGAGGGTACCCCGGTTTGACGGACATCCACCATGTGAGGCTGAGCCTCAGGAAGGATGTTCATCATGGAGACCAAGGGCAAGACCAAGCCCCGGCCCCGCCGCAGCTTCCCAGTCGAGTTCAAGGCCGAGATTGT
>JBOGGT010000151.1:0-10860 GCA_050744225.1 Acidimicrobiales bacterium
GCGGCGGTCCTTGGACGCGTAGGACTCCGCGAGGCCAGCGGCCCGGCGGAAGGCCCGGCGGACAGCCTCCAGGACGGCTCGGGCAAGGCGGCTGCGCGAGGCGCGCGGGACCAGCAGGACCCGCAGCACGCTGACGGCCATCGCCACCAGCACCACGATGCCCAGCGCGAAGCCGAACCAGCTGACCCAGGTCATCTCACGAGCCAAGAGTCGCCGCCGCGGTCCGGCCGGGGCTGGTCAGGCGGCCGCTCGAGAATGCGGCCGCGGCACCGCTGCCACCGCGTCGTCAAGGTAGGCATGGCGGGGCCGAGGCGCAGGTGACAGGTGGCCCTTGGCTCGACGATCCTCGATCTGGCGTTCCACCTCAAAGGGAAGGGTTTCGAGAATCAACGTCCTCACCGGCCCGACAGTAATGGGCGATTGGTGATGCCCCGTTGGGCATCTAAACTGCACGATTTCTTGTTTCACGGGGCAAGCTGCCAACTGCTTTGCACAGGTATTGTCCTACCAACAGTCTCAGAGGAGGTAACCGTGCGGTCGCTCGAAGAGCACGTTTGCGTTGGGAGTGCGCGGGAGCGGCACGCGTCACGTCGCCCGGATCAGCCTCACGTGCTGGCACAACAGACTCAACGCCTGGTGACCGGCCGACCAGAGCTTCTTTCATCGTACGATTTGCTGTCGCTGCAGCGCCTGGCTGGCAACCGGGCGGTGACGAGCCTGCTGGCCGACTACGCCGGTCGCCAAACCCGCGCCTCATCGACGACGCCCGCGGTCGGCTCGCTGGTAGCCCAGCGCGCGGCGACACAGGAATCCGAGCAAGCCACAGTCGCTGGCATACCCGTTGCTGGCGACGACTCTCCCGGTGAGCGCGGCGCCGAGGAAGCCGAACGCCAACCCGATCTTGCCGCTCGGGGCCTCAGGGAGCGCGATTTGAAATCGGTCCCTCGCTCTCCACTGGCGACGGGAACGGGCATGCCGCTGAGCACTGTGATGCCTCAGGGCTCAGCCGGCAGGGGGCACCATGCCAGCCAGGCCGGAGCCCACGTGAGGGTGCACACCGGCTCGGGGGTCGACGGCATGGCAGAGCGCCTCGGGGCGGCAGCATTCGCGCACGGGGCCGACATATTCCTCTCCGGCCGGCACTACCGACCCGGAACCACTGAGGGGAGCCGGCTGTTGGCACACGAGGTAGCCCATGTCGCCCATGCAGGCCGTGGTGGCGATCGACAGGTCCATCTCAAGAAGGTTTCGAAGAACCTCGACTTCTTGATGATGAAGCGCAAGAAGGTCACCGTCGCCCAGCAGGCGGTCGCCACTCTGCTGAGTCCGCTGGGCAGGGCCAACAAGAAGCTCAAGGCCTGGATCGAAAGGGCCCAGGCGCGGGACGCCTACGGTCACTGGTGGGCCGAGTCGGGCGTGGCGACCAACACCAGGTCCGTCGCCGACTGGACGGCGAACCGCAGTTGGGGCTGGTGGCCGTCGGATACCGTCAGCTTGCTCCAAACGGTCAAGGCCCCTGGCCACGTGGTGCCCGGCATACTGAACCAGGGCAATCGGCTCGATCCCCACCACGGCGAGCAGGACGTCGACGAAGCCTTTCACCCGGTCATGGAGGTGGAGGAGATGGAGGAGGGCTCGGACACGGCGAGGCGGGTCATCAAGCAGGTCAACGACTTCGCGGTCGGCTTCCACGGCAGCTGGAACTGGCGCTTGGCATGGGGTAAGAACTGCCGTACCTTCCAGAGCCGCATGATGGCCCAGCTGGGTTTGCGCCAGGGCAATGCGCGCCGGTGGACCACCAGCATGCAAGCCGGCGCCACCGGGGGACCGACCGCCCTCAGCTGGGTCCTGAGCAAGCTGTTCGAGAACGGTGCCAGCGGGAAGGGCAATGCCATCCCCGCGCTCGACCTAGGCAATGCCAAGCTGCTGCTCGCCAAGGGGATCACCTTGAGCGAATGGCAGGAGGTGGCAGGGGACCCGTCAGCCCAAGCCCGGATCCTGGCCAACCTCGGGTTGCCGGACAACAACTTGGGCAGGGCGCAGCTCGACGGAGCCCTCGAGAAGGCATACTTCGACGGCGAGTACAAGGACACGCAGGACCAGCCGGCGGAGCTACGGCTGTTCCGAGCACCCGTGGTAGCCCCGCCTGTGCTAAGGGACATCGTCTGGGTAAGGACCGAGATCTTGGGATCCCCGGCTTGGAAAAAGGGGGGCGGCTTTAGCGCAGATGACTATGCCGCTTCGCTGCCAGACTCGGTCACGATAGCCGACTACAACCAACTGGACGACCAGGGGAGGACGGCTGTCCTGAGGCTGATCGGCTGCTCGGCCAACGAGATGAACCAGGCCCTGTCGGTGAAGTTCGCCAACGGCGACCCGATCCACGTCTTTACATGACCCAGGCGGTGCCGCACTCGATGAGCGGCCCCCTCGATAGGCTAAGCTTCTAATCACCGTCGTGTGATTATCCACAGGGTCCTGTGGACGGCCTGTGGAAGAAGGAGGCTGCAGCGTGCCAGGGGAGAAGGGCTCGTTCTGCCACCTGCACACCCACACCGAGTTCTCCATGCTGGACGGGGCGGCCCGCATCACCGACGCGGTGGCAGCCGCGGTGGCCGATGGGCAGCCGGCACTGGGCATCACCGACCACGGCAACATGTACGGGGTGCTGGACTTCTACCGGGCCTGCCGAGAGGCCGGCATCACCCCAGTGATCGGCATGGAGGCCTACATGGCCGCCGAGAGCCGGCTGGAGCGCCCTCCCCGGCGGGGCAAGGTGGACGACACCGGGGGAGAGGTGGAGGGCGGCGACAAGCTGTACTACCACCTGACCCTGCTGGCCGAGACCAACGCCGGCTACGCCAACCTGATGAAGCTGTCCAGCGCGGCCTACCTGGAGGGCTACTACTACAAGCCCCGCCTCGACTGGGAGTTGCTCGACCGATACCACCAGGGCATCATCGCCACCACCGGCTGCCTGGGGGGAATCGTGGCCCAGGCCCTCCTGCGCGACGACGTAGCGGGGGCCACCAAGGCGGCGGAGCGACTGCAGGACATCTTCGGGCCCGAGCACCTCTTCGTGGAGCTGCAGGACCACGGGCTGGAGGCCCAGCACCGGACCAACCCCCTGCTGATGGACATCGCCCGCCACCTGCGGGCGCCCCTGCTGGCCACCAACGACAGCCACTACACCCGCCGCTCCGACGCCGCCGCTCACGATGCCCTGCTCTGTGTCCAGACCGGGTCCACCATGGACGACCCCACCCGCTTCCATTTCGAGGGGGAGGAGCACTACCTGAAGACCGCGGCGGAGATGCGGGCGCTGTTCGGCGGCGCAAGCCAGGCGTGCGACAACACCCTGTGGGTGGCGGAGCGCGCCCAGGTGGAGATCCAGCTGGGCCAGCCGCGCCTACCCGAGTTCCCGGTTCCCGAACCGTTCGGAGGCGAGAGGTACGAGGACCGGGCGGCCGCCTACCTACGACACCTCACCTACGAGGGGGCCGCCGCCCGCTACGGCTCACCGCTGCCCGAAAGCGTCGGCCAGCGCCTCGACTACGAGCTGTCGGTGATCACCGAGATGGGCTTTCCCGCCTACTTCCTGGTGGTGTGGGACCTGGTCCGCTACGCCCGCGAGCGCAAGATCCGGGTGGGGCCGGGAAGGGGGTCGGCGGCAGGGTGCTGCGTGGCCTACTGCCTGCGCATCGTGGACATCGACCCGATCCGCTGGGACCTGCTGTTCGAGCGCTTCTTGAACCCGGGGCGCAAGCAGATGCCCGATATCGACATGGACTTCGACGAGCGCTACCGGGGCGAGATGATCCGCTACGCCAGCCAGCGCTACGGGGCCGACCACGTGGCCCAGATCATTACCTTCTCCACCATCAAGGCCCGAGCCGCGGTGCGCGACTCCGCCCGCGTGCTGGGCCTGCCCTACGCGCTGGGCGACCGGGTGGCCAAGGCGATGCCACCGCTGGTGATGGGGCGCGACACCCCGCTCGATGCCTGCCTGGAGCTGAAGGTCGGCCACGAGGACGGCTACAAGGCTGCGGCCCCACTCCGGGAGATGTACCAGGCCGACCCCGACGCCCGCCGGGTGATAGACGTGGCCCGGGGACTGTCCGGCCTGCGCCGCCAGGACAGCATCCACGCCGCGGCGGTAGTCATCACCCACGAGCCACTCATCGAGCACCTGCCGATCCAGCGCAAGCCTGACCCGACAGGAGCGGCCAGCGACGCGCCGGTGGTCACCCAGTACGAGATGCACGGGGTGGAGCAGCTGGGGCTGCTCAAGATGGACATCCTGGGCGTGCGCAACCTGTCGGTGATCGAGCGCGCACTCGACCTGATCGAGCGCTCCACCGGAGCCCGCCCCGACATCGACGCAGTCGCCCTTGACGACCCGGCAACCTTCGAGATGCTGCGAAGGGGGGACTCGGTGGGGGTGTTCCAGCTGGAGGGCGGGCCGATGAGGTCGCTGATGCGCTCGCTGGCACCGAGCAAGTTCGAGGACCTGGCTGCCCTCAATGCGCTCTACCGGCCGGGGCCGATGGCCGCCAACACCCACTACGAGTACGCCGACCGCAAGAACGGGCGCAAGCCGGTCACCTACCCGCACCCCGACCTCGCCGACGTGCTCGGCGAGACCTATGGACTGATGATCTACCAGGAGCACATCCTGCGCGTCGCCCAGCGTATGGCCGGCTACTCCCTCCCCGAGGCCGACAACCTGCGCAAGGCCTGTGGCAAGAAGATCCGCGCCCTCATCGCCGCAGAGCGCGAGAAGTTCGTGGCCGGCTGTGCCTCGGAGGGCTACGGCGCCGGCATGGGCACCAAGTTGTTCGACATCATCGAGCCCTTTGCCGACTATGCCTTCGGCAAGGCCCACGCCTACGGCTACGGCTACGTCGGCTACCAGACGGCCTGGCTCAAGGCCAACCACCCGGTCGAGTACATGGCTGCACTGTTGACCTCAGTGGCCGACGACAAGGACAAGACCGCGGTATACCTGGCGGAGTGCCGTGTCCTCGGGATCAGGGTGCTGGTGCCGGACGTGAACGTCTCCATCGCCGCCTTCAGCGCCCTGCGCCCGGCCGCCAAGCCGGGCTCGGCTGAGCGTGCTCGGCACCCCGGCGAGGATCGGGCCGACCATATCGAGGATGGAGCGGGCGGCGTCGGTGTAGCGGCCCTGGCCGGTGAGCGCGCCGAGGCGAGCCAGGGCTACGGCGGCGACCGATTGAGCACTGGGCGTGGCACCGTCCCGGACCTCCTTGGAACGCACGATCAGCCGCTCGGCGTCGTTGCCCGTGCTGAACAGGCCACCATCGGCGGGATCCCAGAACAGGCCCAGCAGGCCGTCGGCTGCCTGGCTGGCGAGGCCGATCCAGCGAGCCTGGCCGGTCAGCTCTGCGAGGCGGGTGAAGCAATCCACCAGCCAGGCGTAGTCCGAGGCGTAGGCGAGGTGACGGGCTCGACCACCCTGCCAGGATCGCAACCAGCGCCCGTCAGTGGGGCGGCGGAGCGCTTCGGCCAGGAACTCCCCGGTACCCACCGCCGCCGCGGCCCAGTCCGCTCGTTCGGTGGCGGCGGCGGCCTCGGCCAGGCTGGAGACGAACATGGCGTTCCACTCGCAGAGCACCTTGTCGTCCAGCCCGGGCCGGGGGCGCTTCGAGCGCGTCGCAAGCAGCTCACGGCGAGCCGCCTCGACGGGCGCCGGGCGTACCAGCTCCGCCCGGGGCGGCCGGCGTAGGATGGTTGTTCCCCCCTCGAAGTTGCCTTCGGGGGTCACCCCGTACCACGCCGAGAAGGCGGCCGCAGCCTTGTCCCCCAGGACTGCGGTCACCTCCGACGGCGTCCACACATAGAACTTGCCCTCGACGCCCTCGCTATCCGCGTCCTGCGCCGAGTACAGCCCGCCCTCGGGGCTGCGCAGGGTGCCGAGCACGTAGCCGATGGTCTCGTTGACCACCTGCATCCAGCGCTCGGCTCCGGTGAGCTGCCAGCCGTGCAGGTAGGCCCGCACCAGCCCGGCCTGGTCGTAGAGCATCTTCTCGAAGTGGGGCACCGTCCAGGTGGCGTCCACCGAGTAGCGGTGGAACCCGCCCCCGAGGTGGTCATAGATGCCTCCTGCGGCCATGGCGTCGAGGGTGGTGGCGGCCATAGAGAGGCAGCCGCCAGCGAGCGCCGAGGTGCCGCCATTGGCGCAGGTCTGGAGCAGGACCTCCACCATGGAGGGCTGGGGGAACTTGGGCGCATTACCGAATCCGCCGCGCCGGTCGTCGTGGGCCGAGCGGATCGCGGCGAGCGCCCGGTGCAGGACCTCCTGGGCGGGCAGGCCCCCCACCACCACCTCGGCGCCCTCGGGGTAGCCGACCGCCGAGCGCACCGCCTCGGTGAGCTCGGACTCCGCGACCTGCGAGGGCGCGGGCGCGCCGTCGCCCGGCCCACCGTCGCCTGGCCCACTCTCGGCTGGCTCTGCTGCTCGGTCCGCTCTGGCCAGCACCGCCTCGGCGCCGGCGGCCACCGAGCCCACCGGCACCTGGGTCCGTGCCTCGACCTCTCGCATCAGCTGGGCCGCCCCCTCCAGCACCTGGTCGCGGCGGTCCCGCCAGGCCTCGGCGACCGAGGAGAGGATGGCGGTGAAAGGTGGGATCCCCCGGCCCTCGTCCTTGGGGAAGTATGTCCCCCCGTAGAAGGGTTGGGCGTCGGGAGTAAGGAATACGGTCATTGGCCAGCCACCGGTGCCGGTCATCGCCTGCACTGCCTCCATGTAGATCGAGTCCACGTCGGGCCGCTCCTCACGGTCCACCTTGATGCTCACGAAGCGTTCGTTCAACAGCCCGGCGGTGCCGGGGTCCTCGAAGGACTCGTGCGCCATCACATGGCACCAGTGGCACGCCGAATACCCCACCGACAGCATCACCGGGCAGTCCCGCTCGCGGGCGGCGGCGAAGGCCTCGTCCCCCCACGGGTACCAGTCCACCGGGTTCTCCGCATGCTGGCGCAGGTAGGGGCTGGTCTCCCCAGCCAGGCGGTTAGGCACTATTACGAGCCTAATAGCGGGGAGAAATTGAGCCGGTGCCGCCCGCACTCCGTGCCCACCCTGGTAGCCGGCTCCCTCGGCCATTCGCAGGGTGGCGGGCGGGGTGACCGGGGGCAGCTTCGCAGCTTGCGGGGCATGGCGAAGTCGAAGTCGCCGAGCAGGTCCGGCCCCAGGGCATTTGCCTGGTCCAGTGGCGCCAGTCCCCACAGGTGCTGGGCGAACGACAGCACCGACAGGTTGGTCGTGGTCTGGCTGATCAGCCCGGGCCGCGTGTACGGCGAGATCACCACCATGGGCGTGCGGGTGCCGTAGCCGGCCGGATCGACTTGTCGCGGCGAGACGTGGTCCCAGAAGCCGCCGCCCTCGTCGTAGGTGACGAACACCGCGGTCGATGGCCAGTCGGCCCCGGTCATCACCGCCTTGACCAGCTGGCCCAGCCATGCGTCGCCCTGGGAGAGGTCCTCTGGCGACTCCTGGCTGTAGCCGAACCCGGGCCGGACGAAGGAGAAGGAGGGCAGGGTGCCCTTGGCGGCCGCGCTCACGAACTGGTCGGCGCCGACGAGGCCGCCGGCGTGCCCGGCGGCTGGTAGCGGTCCCAGATGGAGCCCGCCAGCAGCGAGGGCGGCACGCCGTAACAGATCTTCCACGACCGCCCGGCCGAGCCCGTCGCCGGGGACCTGGGTGTAGCCGTCCATCGCGAAGCGGCCGTTTGCCCGGCGGTCCATTGCCGCCTGCTCGGCAGCGTGCCCGTTGTCGAGGGCGCCCCCGACGCTGCCCTGGTTGGGGCCGGCCACGATCGGCGCCACCCGCGGTGCAGAGCCGAAGGAGTTGTCTGGGTTGACCAGGGTTGTGCCGGCGGGGACGCCGTCTGCATGGCGCAGGGAGCCGAAGAGGCTGTCGAAGGTGTGGTTTTCCAGCATGATCTCCACCACGTGCTTGATCGGCACGCCTGGGGCCACCGCCCGGCGGGGAGGTTGTCGAAGCTGACGTACGCGGGGGCGCAAGGACGGCGAGCGCGGCGACCAGTGCGGCACCGGAAGCCATCCGTGGCGCCGCGCGCCGGCGGGGCACAGGGTGACGCAGGCACGACATCGCGATCATCTCCCCACTAGAGTTTGGCTGAGCCGGCTAGACACACTACGTACAGCAGCCGAGTGCGACGCCCGCCGCCGAGCAGATCTCGTGGGTGCGGGTGGTGCCCAGGAGGCCCAGGCGCCGGACGAGCATGGACTTTGGGAACGGCTGGAGGTTGTCGAAGCTGGCCACGGAGTCGCGAGGGAGGCCTTCGGGGGCTCCGAGCGCCAGCTCGCTCGGGATCCCCCTGATTCGCGTGGTCACCGGGGCCACGAGCACGCGCCTCATGACCTGGTTGGCGGCGTCGCGGCTGACCACGAGGAATGGGCGCCCCTTCTCGTCGGGCGCCTCGCCCCACCACAGCTCACCGCGCGCTACCACCAGCGCTCCCAGGGCTCGTCGTGGATGGCCCGTGTCCCGAGCCGGGCTGCCTCGGCGAGCTCCGCGTCGGTCTCGGGCACTCGTGCGTAGCCATCGCGGTACGCGCTCTGCACAGCGCGGCGGCTCTCGTCGCTAACCTCGATCCTCGGCGGGTGTTGATCACCTCCAGGTAGCGAGAGCTTGGCCCAGCAACGTTCGTCGTGACCTGCAGTGTGACGTTGTAGACCGAGGTGGGGTTGGAGGGGAAATTCTGCAATGGCGGGTCCGTTCGTTTCAGTGGTTTCAGCTGTCGACGGCTCGGCGGGTTATAGGACTCAGATCACAAGGAGGTAGTTACCAGGGAGTACTTAGTTGGCGGGCTCCTGAGCATCCACCACCTGGGGTGCCTGCAACTCTACAATAAGGAGATGTCGTTACGAAAGATCGCCTGAGACATGAGAGCCGGAGCCGAGTTCTTTACCGAGCCCGACATCCCAGCGCAGCGCCGTTATGAAGCTCTGCGGTGCTACTTCGTGGAGGGGTCCCCGGCCACCGAGGTGGCTTCTCGCTTCGGCTACAGCACGGCCACGGTGCACCAGCTCGCCGCCGAGCTGAGGTCGGGGCGGACCGGCTTTTTCGTGTCTTCCAAGCCGGGGCCCAAGGGGCCTCGCAAGGTGGAGCGGGTACGGGACAAGGTGTTAGTCCTGCGGGCCAAGGATCGCTCGATCACCGAGATTGCCGAGCGCCTGACCATGGAGGGCTCTCCGGTATCGGCCCAGACGGTGTGGGCGATCCTCAAAGCCGAGGGCCTCGAACGCCTGGAGCGGCCCAGCGCCTCTGCGGGACCGCCACCGCGCCTGGACCCGGTCAGGGCCGGGGTGGTAGATCCCTGGCCCACCGGAGCTCGCATGGAGTGCGACCACGCCGGGCTGTACCTGCTGTTGGGGGCCATGGCGGATCTCAAGGTCCACGAAGCGATCAAGGCCGCCGGTTATCCAGGGACGTCTGTGCTCTCCGCGTTCCACTCTATTGGCTCGTTGTTGTTGGCCAAATGCGCCCGCAAGGGCCGCGTCACCAACGTGGAGGCCCTAGGCGGCGACCCGGGCCTCGGCCTGGCGCTCGGGTTGGTGGCCCTGCCCAAGGCCACCCACCTCACCAGCTATTCGTATCGAGTGCGGCGCGAGTCCAATGAGACCATGATGGCCGAAGTGGCCAAAGCAGCACGTGTTGCCGGACTGGGGACCGGTGAGGCGGGGTTCAACTTGGACTTCCACACCATCCGCCACCACGGCAACGAGGTGCCTCTGGAAGAGCACTACGTGGCGTCACGTTCACAGCGCACCCGATCGGTGCTCACCTTCTTCGCCCAGGACCATGCCTCGACCGAGATGGTGTACGCCAACGCGGATCTCACCAAGGCTGACCAGGCCAAAGAGGTGCTGGCCTTTGCCACCTACTGGCATCGGGTCTCAGGAGCCGATCCGGGATTGTTGTGCTTTGACTCCAAGCTCACCACCTATGCCATGCTGGACGAGCTGTGTGCGGCGGGTATCAGGTTCTTGACCCTACGCCAGCGGGGACCCAAGGTGATAGAAGCCTTGGCCGCCCTGCCCGCCTCGGCGTGGACCACCGCCCGGGTGAAACGAGCTGGGCGCTATGAGCGTCCCCAGCTGCATGAGGAGATCCTCCACCTCAAGGGCATCGGATACCCCCTGCGCCAGATCGCGGTGCGCAACATCGGGCACCCCAACCCCACCCTGTTGTTGACCAACGACTGCTCTACCCCGGCCAAGGACCTGTTCACCCGCTACGCCGAGCGCATGCTGATCGAGAACGAGCTGGATGCCTACATATCGGGGTTCCACCTCAACGCCCTGTCGTCGGGCCTTCCCCTCAACGTGGACCTGGACACCACCCTGTCGGTGATAGCCGGCAACTGCTATCGGTTGCTGGCCCGCAAGCTTCCCCGTTACGAGCTGGCTACCCCAGACCGCATCTGGCGCCACTTCATCGACACCACCGGCACAGTGGTCGTGGCCGCCGACCACGTGAGGATCGACCTCGCGCTTCGGACCTACACCCCGGTGCTGATCGACGCCGGGTTTCCCGAGCTTGACATCCCTATCCCGTGGTGGGGGAACCGGACACTGCGCTTCGGCTTCCCGCCTCGCTGAGAACCTCAGGTCGATTACTTGAATAACACCGGCCGAGGATCGAGGCTAAGGGGTGGTAGTGAGTATCTCGACACCGTCTTCAGTGACCCCCAAGGTGTGCTCGAACTGGGCGGTCCGACTCCCGTCGGTGGTCACCGCGGTCCAGCCGTCGTCCCACATGCGGTGGCGCCAGTTGCCCTGGGTGATCATCGGCTCGATGGTGAAGGTCATATC
>JBOGGT010000152.1:0-12292 GCA_050744225.1 Acidimicrobiales bacterium
CAGTCGAGCTGGTCATCGACCCTCACCACCGGGACACCGCAAGCAGCGTCGGCACCGAGCTGCTGGGCGCTGCGCTGGACGAGGTGGCGAACGAAGGCGGCGGGCACGTCCACCTCTGGGTCCCCAAGCCACGGGCCGAGCACGATCTCATCGCCGCCGCCAACGGCCTGGTCCGGGGGCGTGAGCTGCTCCAGATGCGCCGCGAGCTGCCGCTATCGCTGCCGGCTTCGCTGCCGGCTTCCGAGGACCTCGCGGTACGCGGCTTCCGGGTCGGGGAGGACGAGCAGGCCTGGCTGGAGGTGAACAACCGGGCCTTCGCCCAGCACCCCGAGCAGGGCGGCTGGACGATTCAGACTTTGCTCCGGCGCGAGCACGAGGCCTGGTTCGACCCGGCCGGGCTTCTGCTCCACGAGGTGGACGGACGCTTGGCTGGATTTTGCTGGACCAAGGTTCATGCGGACCTGACCCCACCCCTCGGGGAAATCTATGTGTTAGCGGTGGACCCAGAACACCAGGGATCCGGCCTGGGGCGTCGCCTGGTGGTGGCTGGGTTGGGCTGGCTGGCTGACGCCGGGCTGGTCACCGCGATGCTGTACGTGGATTCGGTCAACGTGGCGGCACTCTCGCTGTACCGCGACCTGGGCTTTGGTGTCGACCACACCGACCGGGCCTACGTGGGAGACGTGGCCGCTGCGCACTGAGCGCTCGAATCTGGGGGGGTGGGGAAGGTTGACCGTGTTATACACCGCCAACCTTCCCCACCCCCCTAGGTTCAGGCCACTCCGCTGGCGCCGAGGGCGGAGCCGATCCCGTAGGTAATCGCCGCGGCGACTGCGGCGAGCAGGAGCTGGCGACCCGCGGAGTACCACCACCTGCGGGCGGTGAACAGCGACAGCCCGGCACCGACCGCGATAGCGGCGATCACGCCGATGGCAATAGAGGCGAGGAGGGCGACCCTCCCACGGGTGATGTACCACGGGATCAAGGTGAGCACGGCTCCCAGCGCAAATGCGACAAACGAGGAAACCGCGGCCTGGATTGGGGAGCCCAGCGATGCAGGGTCGAGGCCCAACTCCTCCCGGGCGTGCGTGTCGAGAGCGGTTTCGGGGTCGCGCATCATCACCGAGGCCAGCTCCTTGGCCATCGCCGGGTCCACCCCGCGGCTCTCGTAGAGGTGGGTCAGCTCGCGCATCTCCGCCAACGGCCGGCGCCGGATCTCGGTCCGCTCGATCTCCAGCTCCTTCTCGAACAGCTCTCGCTGGGCTCGCATCGAGACGTACTCCCCCGCCGCCATCGAGCACGACCCGGCCACCAGCCCGGCCAGGCCAGCAAGGCGCACCGGGCCTGGCCCGGCGGCCGCGCCGGCCACCCCCAGGATCAGCGACACATTGGAGACCAGCCCGTCGCTGATCCCGAAGACCGCGGCCCGCGCCGCCCCGCCCTTGACGTCGCGGTGGTTGTGCTCAGGGACCGGCGGCTCCACCGGGCGCACCCTGCGCGGTTTGCCGGGTTCGGGGGATGTCCGGTCCGGCTCTGGTGAAAGACCCGCTTGCGCCATCCGGCTAGCGTAGCGCTGGCCCATATGCCGCCTGGCCCGTTCTGGGGGCCGGACTCATGGGAGGGCCCAAAACGGAGGGGCAGGATGCCACAAGTCTGCGGGCGCCGTCGTGGTGTCCGGCTCAGGGGATGAGAACGTGAGGCTGGCTGTCCCCACCGAGACCAAGCCCGGCGAGCAGCGCGTGGCGCTGGTCCCCGACGCGCTGGCAAAGCTGACCAAAGCCGGAGTGACGGTCTCGATCCAGGCCGGAGCCGGAGACCGGGCCGGCTTTGCCGACGGCGCCTACACGAGCGCCGGTGCCGAGGTGGTCGCCGACCTGAGCACCCTCCTCGCCCAGGCAGACCTGGTGGCCCGGGTGCAACCTCCCACCCTCGACGAGGCGGCACAGCTGCGCGAGGGCTGCTCGCTGGTGAGTTTTCTCGCTCCGGCGGCAAATCTCGATCTGGTGGCGGCACTGACCGCACGGCGGATCAGTGCGTACTCCTTCGAGCTGGTTCCCCGGATCAGCAGGGCCCAGTCGATGGACGCCCTGTCCTCCCAGGCCACGGTCGCCGGATACCGGGCGGTCCTGCTGGCGGCGAACCGGCTCACCAAGTTCTTCCCCATGTTCATGACCGCGGCGGGAACGGTGCCCCCGGCAAAGGTCCTGGTGATGGGGGCCGGAGTGGCCGGGCTCCAGGCCATCGCCACCTCCCGGCGGCTCGGGGCGGTGGTCAGCGCCTACGACGTGCGCACCGCGGCACGCGACGAGGTCCGCAGCCTGGGCGCCTCGTTCGTGGAACTGGCCCTGGAGGCCGCCGAAGGGGCAGGGGGCTACGCCGGGGAGCAGACACCCGAGTTCCTCGCCCGCCAGCAGGAGCTGATCGCCACCCACATCGCCGCCTCGGACGTGGTGATCACCACCGCGGCCATCCCCGGGCGCCGGGCGCCCCTGCTGGTGACCACCGCCATGGTGGAGGGGATGAAGCCCGGATCGCTCATCGTGGACCTGGCTGCGGCCACCGGGGGAAACTGCGAGCTGACCGAGGTGGGCGAGGAGGTCCGCCACAACGGGGTCCTCATCCTCGGTCCGGCGGACATCGCCGCCACCCTGCCCACCCACGCCAGCGCCCTGTATGCCCGCAACGTGGCCAACCTGGTTCTGTTGATGACCACCAACGGCGAGTTGGCGCCTGACTTCGAGGACGCGGTGATCGCCGGGTGCTGCGTGACGACTGGGGGCGAGGTCCGCCACGCCCCCACGCGAAACGCACTGGCGGCCAGGACTGAGGGGGGACCATGATCAGCAACCCGGTTGAGCTGCTTAGCATCTTCGTGCTATCCGCGTTCGTGGGCTTCGAGGTGATCTCCAAGGTCCCGAGCATCCTGCACACCCCGTTGATGTCGGGAAGCAACGCCATCCACGGGGTAATCCTGGTGGGGGCTATGATCATAGCCAACGAGGCCCACGGCCCCCTGGAGGTGGTCCTCGCACTGGTGGCGGTGATCCTGGCCACCCTCAACATCGTCGGCGGGGTCGCGGTCACCGACCGGATGCTGGAGATGTTCAAGGGCCGCGGCGAGGTAGGCCGGGTCCGGCGCCCCGCGCCTGCCGCGGCACCACCGGCGGCGGCACCAGCGGCGGCGACTCCGGCGGCGGCGGCTCCCGACCCCAAGCCGGAAGAGCCCGAGTCCGGCACGAACAGCACCGGAAGCTGAGGCGCCGTGCTCCTGGCATTTACCCTCGGCTCGGCCCAGCTGACCGGGATCTACCTGGCCGCGACGGTCTGTTTCATCCTGGCGCTCAAGGCGCTCTCCAACCCCCGCCAGGCCCGCCGGGGGAACCTCATCGGGGTGGCCGGCATGGTCATCGCGGTCGGTCTCACCTTCGCCAACCAGAACTACCGCCACGACTGGATCATCGCGGTGGGCATGATCGTGGGTGCGGTCGTCGGAATCCCCGCCGCCCGCAAAGTAAAGATGACCGCGATGCCCCAGATGGTGGCCATCTTCAACGGGGTGGGTGGCGGGGCGGCCGCCCTGGTCAGCCTGGTCGAGTTCCTCCACGACGTCCCTGGCGGAGGGGTGCCCGGCGTAGGGGTGCCCGGCCTCAGCTCGGACAAGGTGGTCGAGATCCTGTTCGGCCTGGTCATCGGGTGCCTCTCGCTCGCCGGCTCCGCTCTGGCCTTCGCCAAGCTCCAAGCGCTCATGACCGGACGGCCGATCACCTACAAGGCCCAGCCGGTGATCAACGGCGGCATGGGCCTGGCGGTCCTCGGCCTGGGCGTCTACAGCGTGGTCAACCCGACCCTGCCGGCGGTCGCCGCAATGGCGATCCTGGCCATCGCGCTGGGCGCAGCCATAGTGCTACCCATCGGCGGGGCGGACACCCCGGTGCTGATCTCCCTGCTCAACTCCTTCACCGGACTGGCCGTGGCGGCGGACGGCTTTGTGCTGGACAACACAATCCTCATCGTGGCCGGCACCCTGGTGGGGGCGTCGGGAGCGCTGCTCACCAAGATGATGAGCGACGCCATGGGGCGCTCCCTGCCGAACATCACCTTCGGCTGCTTCAAGCCGGCGGTTGCGTCGACCGCTGGCTCCACCTCGGTCGGCGAGGCCGACACCCGCCCGGTGCGCTCCAGCGACGCCGACGACATCGCCACCCTGCTGGCCTACTCCCGCAAGGTCCTCATCGTGCCCGGCTACGGCCTCGCGGTCGCCCAGGCCCAGCACGTGATCGCAGACCTGGTCAAGACCCTGGAGGACCGCGGCGTGGAGGTCGCCTACGCCATCCACCCCGTCGCCGGGCGGATGCCGGGGCACATGAACGTCCTGCTGGCCGAGGCGGACGTGCCCTACGAGAGCCTGGTGGAGATGGACGACGCCAACCCGCAGTTCGCCTCCACCGACGTGGCCCTGGTGGTCGGTGCCAACGACGTGGTGAACCCCGCCGCCCGGGACGTGCCAGGCAGCCCGATCTACGGCATGCCCATCCTCAACGTGGACCAGGCGGCCAACGTGGTCTTCCTCAAGCGCAGCATGCGCCCAGGCTTCGCCGGCATCGAGAACTCGCTGCTCTACGACCCCAAGACCGTCCTGTTGTTCGGCGACGCCAAGGATTCGCTGACCAAGCTGCTCGCTGCGGTCAAGACCGCGTAAAATGGGGTGATCGTGCTCTGTCAAGAACCCGATGGGTGATCGCTCCGCGCCCGATGAGGTGAAGCTTTCCGGCGATCATCCTCTCGTCACGCGCCTGGTCGGATTGGCAACCCTGGGCATCCTTGGGACCGGGTGTGCCGGATTGGTGGGGCCGCAACCCCCATCCACCACAGCGATGCCGACCACCGGGCCAGTTTCGGCGCCAAAGACGCCGGGGACCAAAGCCACCCCGCCGGACCTGCTCAGCGGCTACGGAGCGACCCGAGCGGCGTGGGCGACCGGGCACCAGCTGGACCCCTCTGGCACGGGCTTCTGGCCCAGGCTGGCCGACGGAGACGACACCTACACCTCGGTCAGCTTCGTTCGGGGCCGCGCCCTGTCCTATACCGAGCACCTGTACCCGGCGATCTCCGAGGCCGAAGCCCTGAAGGTGGTCAACGACGAGATGCCCCCCGACGTCAAGGTTATCGGTACCAAGGTGAGCCCGGCGTTGCGGCCGTCTTGTGAGCAGCTGGTGCTGTCGAGCCCGACAATCAGGACGCTGGCGGGCGCGAACGTGCTGGTAGAGCTGTACTCAGATGGGCAGGGGTACGAACCGCAACAGGTCACCCGCCTTACCTACCAGCCGATTGGTCAAGTGTCCTCAGCCCTGCCGAGTTGCTAGAACGTGGCCGGGAGAAGGAGGCTCAGGTTGTCGAAGAATACATAAAGGCCCACCAGGCTGACCGGAGTGGCCGCCAGGTATACGAGCCACTTGTGGCGAGGCAACTTCCGACTGGCGTACCCGGCAACGATCCCGAGTGCAAGCAGTGCCAGGCCCCAGAGCAGGGCTGGGAGCCAGTGACGCCCGGCTGCTGCCAAGGTCTGCACCTGGGGTTTGGCCTGTTTCTGCGGCCGGGTCGGCGCCGCGGCCGGGACATCAGCCAATGGGGCGCCCTGGAGGACCGCCTCGACGATGAGGCGTTGGGTCGCGCTGTAGCGAGGGCTGCAGGTGGTGAGGGTCAGCATGTTGGTGCCAGTCGGCGAGAGCACCGAAGCGTCGCTGGGCTTCACCACCAATGACCTAAGCACGTGGTAAGTGAAGGTTCCCTCGGCGGTGGTCACGTAGATCGGTTGGCCCTTCCGCAGCTCGTTCAGCCTGAAGAAGGGGGCGCCGTAGGTAGTGCGGTGGCCCGCAACCGCCGCATTCCCCGCCTCGCCGGGGAGCGGCGTGCTCGGGTAGTGCCCGGGACCCTCCTGCAGATCGCTGACGCCCACCCCCTGGACCATGGCCTTGTCCACGTTGATGCTGGGGATGTCGATTACTCCAAGCGCTGAGCCCGCCGAGGGGGCTTTGAGCGCGTCGGGCAGAGGTGAGGACACGGTGTCTGGCTGAGCGGTTGTACGCTGAGATAGCACAGAGGTCAGCTGATGCCTCAGCCTGGTCTGGCTCATCGAGGCGGGGAGGCCGGTGCCAAATAGCTGGTAGACGATAAACAGAAGCAAAAGTATGCTGCAGCCCACGAGGAGTCGGCCCAGCAGCCGCGGGGTACAACCCGGGGTCATTCGCTGGACAGGGGGTCGAACTCGTCTGGGCGTGGACCCTCGCCGAACATATGGGCCAGGGCGGCCAGAGTGCGGCGAGTGGCCTGGCCGTCCCCGTAGGGGTTGATCGCGTGCCCCATGGACTCGTAGGCCCGGCGGTCGTCGAGGAGCCTGCCCACCGAGGCCACGATGCGGTCCGGGTCGGTTCCCACCAGCGCTACGGTGCCGGCGGCAACCGCCTCCGGCCGCTCAGTGGTGTCACGCATCACCAGCACGGGCTTGCCCAGGCTGGGACCCTCCTCCTGGATCCCGCCACTGTCGGTGAGGATGAGGTAGCAGCGCTCCAGCAGTCGTACGAAGTCACCGTAGGAAAGCGGCTCGACCAGCGCGATATTGGGCACTCCCGCAACCGCCTGCTGGATCGCCCTGCGCACATCGGGGTTGCGGTGGATCGGGAACACGATCAGGACCTCAGGTCGCCTCGAACCGATCTCCGCCAGCGCTCGGCCGATGCCCTCCATGGCCGCTCCCCACGATTCGCGGCGGTGCGCGGTCACCAGGATCAGGGCCCTCGAATCGGCCTCGATCCCCGCCAGGGTGGCATCGACGGCGGGCAAGGTCCGCTCCACTGCCCAGGCCAGGGCGTCGATTACCGTGTTCCCGGTGACCACCACCGCGTCCGGGCACACCCCTTCGCCCACCAGGTTGGCGCGCGAGGTCGCCGTGGGTGCGAGGTGCAGCGTGGTCAGCTGGGAGGTCAGCCGGCGATTTACCTCCTCGGGGAAGGGCGAGTAGCGATTCTGAGTCCGCAAACCTGCCTCGATGTGGACGACCGGGATGTGATGGTAAAAGGCAGTTAGGGCGCCAGCGAGGGTGGTTGTGGTATCGCCCTGGACCACCACCACATCCGGGCGCGCCGAGGAGATGACCGGAGCAAGGGACCCCAGGACCCTGGCGGTCAGCTCGCTTAGGGACTGGTGATGCCGGATGAGGTCCAGGTCCACATCGGGTCTGATCCCGAACAGGTCCAGGACCTGGTCCAGCATCTCGCGGTGCTGGGCAGTCACCACAACCACAGGGTCAAAAACGGTTGAGGTGTTGAGCGCAAGCACCACCGGCGCGAGCTTGATCGCCTCGGGTCGGGTGCCGAACACCACCATCACCCTTTTCATCCCGCTCAGACTAGAAGCACAGGCCGGAGCCTGGCCGCGGCCCGACGATCCCGGCCGATCTCCCTGCCCCTAGTCTCTGGTGACATGAGCTCCGCCTCCAGCCCGGACGACCTGGCAGCACATCTGGGTCAGTTGCGTCAGGAACTGGCGGATGCACCTCCCGAGGTGGTAATTGCCAACCACGGCTACGGCCTTTTCGAGCTGGCCGCTTTGCACCTGGCATTGGATCCTCCTCGCATTGGGGCGGCTCGCCTGGCAACGGAAGGGCTCGCCAGCCTCCTTGAGGGGCTGAAGGGACGGCTAGGGGCAGACGAGTTGTCACTGCGGGACAACCTGTCTCAACTTCGGCTGGCGCTGGCCAAACTCGACCCCGAGTTGTCCACTAGCAGCTGAGCGCGGTACCAGACTTAAGACCGTCCCAGACAATCCTATTGACCTTTTTGTCCTGTCAAGGCATACTTTGACCAGGCAGAACCGGAGAGGAGCCATGGGGGCCATCGTCTTGCGAGGGCTACAGCTTGTGGTGGCCTTGTTTGCCGTGTCCGCGGCCTGTTTCCTGCTCCTCAGCCTGCTCCCGGGAAACCCGGTGGCCGTGCTGCTCGGGCCGTACGCAACGCCAGGCGCGGTGTCACACCTCACCAACCAGCTGGGACTGGGTCGACCCCTTCTCGAGCGCTACCTGATCTGGCTGGTGCACGCTTTGCACGGAGACCTGGGCTCCTCCTACGTCACCGGGCAACCGGTTACCTCGGCCCTGGCAGAGCGCCTGCCGGTCACGCTGGAGCTGATGGCGCTGTCGCAGCTCATAGCTCTTGCGCTCGCCGTCCCGCTCGGCGCTTGGGGCGGGCTCCACCCGGGCAGAGCGCTGGACCGCCTGACCTCGGGGGTCTCTCTCGGCCTCCTCTCAATTCCCGGCTTCGTGGTGGGGGTGGGTTTGGTCTTCGTCTTCTCGGTACACAGCCACCTCCTTCCCGCCACTGGTTTCGTCCCATTCGAGGTGAGCCCGATGGGTAACCTGGGCTCGCTGATCCTGCCTTCGGCTACCCTTGCCCTCGGCTCAGCACCGTTGTACGCCCGAGTGCTGCGCGCCGAGCTCATAACCACTCTTGATCAGGATTTCGTGACCGCCGCCCGAGCAAGGGGACTTTCATCATCGGCTGTGGTCATGCGTCACGCGCTCCGTCCCTCCACCCTAACTCTGGTGACTGTCGGGGGCATCCACATCGGGCACCTCATCGGCGGCGCCTTCGTAGTCGAGTACCTATTTGGGTTACCAGGTGTGGGCCTTCTCACCGTCGATGCGATTTACGCGCGGGACTACCTGGTGGTGATCGGGGCAACCCTGGTCGTGTCGGGGGGGTTCGTCATCGTGACCGCCCTGACCGACGCGGCCGCCTTACTCATCGAGCCGAGGCTGCGTGATGCTCGTCTTGCCGCCTGATGCCTCAGCGCCGGACCGGTCGTGGCGAGTGCTCCGACGCGACAATGCCAAGTGTGGCGCCCGAAGGGATTTATCCTATTCACAGGACCCAGAGTTCCTTGAGCAGCACACAGGGCATTTCCGGTCAACCCCACTCGCCTGGACCTGGCTGGTCAGCCTGATTGCGGTGGCCTCGCTGGCGGGGGTGTTGCCACTGGAGAACCCCAATGCAATCGGCTCGGCGCTGACCAGTTTCTCACCCAGCTGGCACCACCTTTTGGGGACGGACGAACTGGGACGGGACCTGTTGTCCCGGGTCATCTACGGCGCCCGAGTCTCATTGCTGGTCGGGTTCGGGTCCACCGCTCTGGCCCTGGTTGTGGGCGGTCCCCTCGGTCTGGTGGCGGGCTATGCCGGTGGTTGGGTTGCCGGGGTGATCGACACAGCCGGGACCGCGATGCTTGCTTTTCCTGCGCTGGTGCTGGCGATGGTCGCGATTGCCGTGCTGGGGCCCAACCCGGCCACGGTCATCGTGATCCTCGGGGTCCTGGCAATCGCCCCATTGGCCAGGGTGATCAGGATAAACACTTCCGCGGTTGCCACGCGTAACTACGTGCTGGCGGCTCGTGCCTCGGGTGCGTCGGGCACACGCATCGTGGTTCGGGAGATCATGCCCAACGTATCGCCACAGATCCTTGCGTATTGCTTGGTGAGCGTCGCCGTGCTGATCGTGGCCGAGGGCTCGCTGTCGTTCCTCGGCCTCTCAGTGCGGCCACCCACGCCCACCTGGGGTTCGATGATCGCCGAAGGCAGGTTGACGCTCGGCAAGGACCCATATGTGGCGCTGTGGCCGTCCTTGGCGCTCTTCGGGACCGTGCTGGCACTGAACTCCCTTGCTGGCCACCTGCGTTGGCCTGGGCGAGGCTCGCCAACCGTCGCAGGGGTCGAGCCTTGACTCCGGTTCTCCAGGTTCGGGACTTGCGAACCTGGTTGCGGACGTCGCACGGAGTGGTGCGCCCGGTGGACGGTGTCTCATTCAGCCTGGCAGAGGGGCGCACGCTCGGGGTGACGGGCGAGTCGGGCGCCGGCAAGAGCGTCCTGTGTCGCTCACTGCTGAGCGTGTTTCCGGGTTCCACGGTTCGGGCGGAGGGTGAGGTACTGATTGACGGCGTAGACCTGCGCCGCGTGAGCCCGCGAGAGCGATCCTCGGTGCTGGCCACGAAAGTGGGGGTGGTCTTCCAGGATCCCGAGACGGCTCTCGACCCCGCGATGCGGGCCGGCCGGCAGGTGGCAGAGGCGCTGGGCCTGTCCGCCCGGGCCGGCGCAGGCCGGTTCAGAAGGGGCGAGCAGCGGGAACGGGCGGTGGAGCTGCTGGCACAAGTCGGTGTTCCCGAGCCGGAGCGACGCGCCCGCCAGTATCCCCACCAACTCTCGACCGGCCTGGCACAACGGGTCTGCATCGCGATCGCTCTGGCGGCTGCCCCGAGGCTGGTGATCGCCGACGAACCCACCAGTGCCCTCGACCGGCGCAGTGGCGTGGCAGTGCTGGAGCTGATCTCAAGGTACCAGCGCGCGCAAAGCGCTGCCGTGGTGCTCGTGTCGCACGACATCGGCCTTCTGGCAGATCGTACAGACGAGGTGATGGTCCTCTACGCCGGAGTGGTGGTGGAGCACGGTCCTAGCCGCCAGGTCCTGTCGTCGCCGCGCATGCCCTACACCCAGGGGCTGGTGGCCTCGGCGCTGGGCCTCGAGCGCCCGCCCCATTCCCGGTTACCGGTGATCGATGGGGAGCCCCCGGACCCGGCGCGGCGCCTGGCGGGCTGCGCCTTCGCGCCCCGTTGCGCATCGGCCGATCCTCGCTGCGCGACACACGCACCTCGGCTCCAGCCGGTGGCACAAGGACACCTGGTGGCCTGCTGGAAGCCGCTCTCTGGGGCGATCGCTTGACGAGCGGGCCGATCCTCAGCGTCAGGGATGTGTCCGTCGCCCACGGGCCGGGGCGGCGGCGGGTGCCGGCGGTGGTGGGTGCCAGCTTCGACATCGCGCCCGGGGAGACACTGGGACTGGTCGGGGAGTCGGGTTGCGGGAAGACGACGCTGGCGCGTGCAATCGTCGGGTTGCCACCTCCGGACTCAGGCTCGGTCCGATTCGACGGGACCGAGCTGACCACCCTCGGCCGCGGCGAGATGCGCAGGGCCCGCGGTGACCTCCAGATCGTCCTACAGGGCCCGGTCTCCTCGCTCAACCCGCGCAGGTGCGTGTCCCAGATCGTCCACGAGCCCATCGCAGTGCGCCAAACTGGCCGAAGTTGGACGGGTTGGAGCCGCCCCGGGACCGCCGCGGACGGGTGGGCCAGCGTTCACGAGGCGCTGCTTGCGGTGGGGCTCAACCCCGGTGCGATCGGCGACCGCTACCCGGCCCAGCTCTCCCGGGGACAGTGCCAGCGGGTGAACCTCGCTCGGGCGTTGGTGACCCGGCCCCGCCTGTTGATCTGCGACGAGCCGGTATCGGCGCTCGACCCGCCGGTGAGGGCACAGATTCTCAACCTCATCGAGGACCTGAAGGCCAGGTACGGGTTGAGCATCCTGCTGATCTCCCACGACGCCGCCGTTGTCAGGCACGTCAGCGACCGTGCGGTGGTCATGCGGGCGGGCCGGGTGGTCGCGACGGGGGACGAAGGGGGTGGGGATGTCAGACAGCTATGACCGGCGCGAGCTACTGAAGCGAGGGATTCGAACCGCCGCCGGAGGAGCGATCCTCCTGGGCGGGGGAACCCTGATCGGCGCCTGCGGGACGCCTGCGGGAAAGAGCCGCACCCAGCCGTCCGGCCCCGGCTCCCAGCGGCCGGGGGGTTCCCTGACCTTCGCCACCGAGGCCGAGGAGACCGGCTTCAACCCGGCGACCAACGTCTGGGACTCGACTGGGCTGCTCTACGCCCGCACCGTCTACGACCCGCTCTTCACCCTTGCGCCCGATGGGTCGGTCCAGCCTTACCTGGCTGCCTCGATCTCGCCCAGCGCGAGCTACACCCGCTGGAGGATCGGCCTGCGACCGGGCATCCGCTTTCACGACGGCTCGCCGCTGGACGCGGCAGCGGTTAAGGCGAACCTGGACGCCTTTGCCGCTTCCCCGCTGACCGGCCCTGCCCTGTCGGATGTCGCCGGCACCACCGTCCTCGACTCGATGACGGTGGAGGTGGCAACCCAGGGTGCCTGGGTGCCGTACCCTTACTACCTGACCCAGCAGGTTGGCTGCATGGCGGCTCCCAGCTACCTCGCCAGCACCGATCGCGAGGCTGCTCCGGTCGGGACCGGCCCGTTCGTCTACTCCGAGTGGGTGCCCGGCTCACACTTCACGGCCACCCGCAACCCGAGGTACTGGAGGGCCGGCCTGCCCTACCTGGACGAGATCACCTACCGGCCCATCCCCGACACCGTGTCCCGGGAGGAAAGCCTCGTCGCGGGAACGGTCGACCTC
>JBOGGT010000153.1:0-4978 GCA_050744225.1 Acidimicrobiales bacterium
CAGTCGAGCTGGTCATCGACCCTCACCACCGGGACACCGCAAGCAGCGTCGGCACCGAGCTGCTGGGCGCTGCGCTGGACGAGGTGGCGAACGAAGGCGGCGGGCACGTCCACCTCTGGGTCCCCAACCCGGTCCCCTGAGCGAACGTGGCGGGAGGGTTGCCGGCGGGCCACAGCATCAAATATTATGCCCAGGTCATTGCGACCGAGCCTCACCTTGGCCCTGAGCTGGCGGCGACGCTACGTCTGGCCCGACGGCGGGCACCACATGCAGGAAGGACATACCGTCGATGAACCAGCAGCTCACTGGGGCCGAGGCCTCCTCGTACGACAGCGGAGGGCGGACCCTGCGCAGGGACAGTGTCCACTTCTTCGGAACGGTGGGGCACTCAGTGGGCATCCAGGCGCCCTCCGGTGGTGTGACCTTCCTTCCGGCGCTAATGGCGGGCATCGTCGGGCTGACCGGACCCCTGGCGTTCACCCTGGCGATCGGCGCCATGTTGTTCGTGGCCTACGCCTTCGTCCTCTATACGCGTGAGTTCGCGTCAGCCGGGTCCGTCTACGCGTTCAACGGCACCGCCATGGGCCCGAGCTACGGCTTCGTCTCTGCGTGGCTGCTGCTCTTCGTCTACATTGCGTACGCCGCCTCGGTCTATTCCAGCGGTGCCGCGGTGGTGGGTCGGCTGCTGCCTGCCGGGGCAGTGCCCTGGCCATGGATCGCCGTGGCCGGCTGGGTCGTCACGGTGGTCCTCACCTACCGCTCTATCCGGGTCTCGGCGGCCGTCACCTTGGCGTTCGAGGCCGTTGCGGTAGTGCTGACCCTGGTGGTTGCGGTCGCGGTCATCGTGCATGGCGGCTACCACGGCCACAGCCTGAGCGCGAAGCCCTTCACGGCGAACGGCCTCGGCTTCTCCACGATCGGTCTCGGCGTCGTGTTCGGGTTCACCGGCTTCTCGGGTTTCGAGGTGGCGGCCACCCTCGGGGAGGAGTCTGGGACGCCACGCAGGGTGATACCGACGGCCATGGTGACTGCCCTGCTGGTGTCCGGTGGGATATACGTGCTCATGTCCTGGGTCGAGACCGTCGCCCTGCCCCTGAAGACGCTGCAGATGGGCAACGTGGTGCTTCCAGGGATCGCCAGCACCTACGTCTTTTCCGGCTTCGGCACGATCATCAACGTCGCCGCCATCCTCTCCGGCCTGGGCGCCCAGTTCGCGTGCGCCAACGGAGCCACCAGGCTTTTGTTCGCCCTCTCGCGCGACGGCTTCGGCCCCAGGTCGCTCACCCGTACCAGCCCCCGCACCGGCACGCCGACCACGGCGTTGGCGGTCGTGGCGGTGATCAGCCTCGTGGCCTTCCTGCCGCTCGTCGGTTCCACTCCTCTCGGCGCGTTCTCCGACCTGGCAACCTACGGCGCCGACCTGATCATCATGGCCTACCTGCTGAGTGTGGTCGGGGCTTTCGTTTGGTCGGTGCGCAACCGGAAGCTGAACCCGGCGCGACTGCTCATCTTGCTGGTCGGGGCCGCCGTGTTGGCCTACATTCTCTACGATACCATCGTCACGCTCGTCGCGCCCTTCGACTACTGCATGTACGGCGCCGTCTTCACGCTGGCGGTGGGTGTGCTGGCGATCGTGGGCAACGGCCGGCTGCGCCGGCGCCTGGCTGACTCACCCCTTTTCACGGTCTTCCACGAGCTGCCCGCCTCTCGCAGGACCGCGTGATCGGGTCAGCACCTCTTGCGCTGCAATTAGTACCATGGGAAGCTGGAGGTGATGACGGACGCAGATCTGGTGCTCGAAGGCGGCGGCGTCAAGGGAGCGGGACTCGCGGGAGCCCTGTCGGCTATGGTCGAACGGGAAGACCCGTACAGGTTCCGTCGCGTCGCTGGAACGTCGGCGGGAGCGATCGTCGCCTCCATGATCGCTGCGGGCCTGAGCGCCGGAGATCTCAAGAAGGTCTTGCTCGATCTTGACTTCAGCCAGTTCGAGGACCAGTCGCCGGTGTTCAAGCACTTCAAGGCGCTGGGCGAGGGCATCGGCCTGATCTTCAAGGAGGGCATGTTCAAGGGGGACGTCCTGCATGCCTGGATCCAAGAATCGCTGGCCTCCAAGGGGGTCCGTACTTGGGGGGACCTCAAGCAAAAGGACCCAGACAGCGCCCTTCCTCCCGAGCAGCGCTACAAGCTGGTGGTGGTGGTCTCTGACGTCTCGCGTGGCCGGATGCTGCGCATACCCTGGGACTGCCGGCCCTTGCTCGGCATCGACCCCGACGACCAGTCAGTCGCCGATGCGGTGCGCGCCTCAGCGTCCATACCGTTCTTCTTCAGGCCCTTGCACATGGCGGCCAATCCAGCGGTGACCCAGGGGCACGGGACGATCCTGTGCACCGACGGAGGCATGCTCTCCAACTACCCGATCGACATCTTCGACCGCCACGACGGCCAGCTGGCCCGGTGGCCCACCCTGGGCGTCAAGCTGTCGGCCAAGTGCTCGATCGCCGATGCCAGTTGGGATCCCGACGCGAACGACTTGAAGCTCGCTCTGTCCCTGATCTCCACCATGCAGGACGCGCATGATCAGATGCACGTGGACGACCCCTCCTTTTTTTCCCGGACGATATTTGTTGACACCACCGGGTACAAGGCAACTGACTTCAACCTCACGCAGGCCGATAAGCAGAAACTGTTCGACGCCGGCCATGCCGCGGCCACAAAATTCCTCCAGGACTGGGACTGGTCGGCCTGGAAGGCCAAGTACGGCCCCTAGCCGTTGCCGGAGCCCGGGACGCCTGGCGAGATGGACTGACCAAGAAGCGATTGGCTCCTCGGACCGACCCGGCTGACAGAGCTCCGCTCAATGTGATAGCCTGGCCACGACAGGTTGCCGGTTCGGGCGAGCATCGTGGTTTGCAGGATCTGCGGCCTCTGAGTGTGACGTAGCTCAAAGCTCCCAAGGAGAAACGGATGCATACGCGCGAGGACTTCGGACCACTGGCGAACCTCATCGGTTTGTGGTCCGGACATCACGGAATCAACACGATCGCGCTGCCCGACGGGACGGTGCACGGCGGAGGAGACCCGCCGGTCCCAGCAGGGATCGCCTTCAAGGCCAATACCTACAACGAGATGGTGCTCCAGTTCAAAGAGCTCGGGGGTCCCGTCCCCAATCGGGCGGTTCCCGACGCCCAAAGAGTCCATGCACTGGAATACGAGCAGCGCATCAGCCAGGTCGAGGGACCAGCGCCGACAGGCCTTCAGCACGTCGAGAACGGCCTTTGGATGTGGACCGAACCCCAGCACTCGGTGGCCCGATCGACCTCGGTACCCCATGGGAACGCCTTTTTATGCTGGGGAGGCGTGACGGTCACCCACGACGAGCGACCCGACATCCCCGATCCGGACTTTACCCCTGACGTAGGCCCGCACCCATCCGCCGAGTTGCAAAACTTCTTGGTGCAGTGGTCGGAGCCTATCTCCTTCCCAGGGCCACCGCCGGTGAATACGGGGGTCACGCCGGCTCATTTGAATCAGGCATTGATCCACATGGTCGACGAGCAGCTCGCTTCGGGCCATACTTTTCTCGAGGTGGTGAAGCTGGAGGTGTCAACGGTCAACTCGGCGCCTCCCCATCCCGGTGGAGTCGCCAACACCGCGTTCATTCTCGAGAACGGCAATGCGACCGCGGTACAGAGCACCTTTTGGATCGAGAAGGTTAGGGCTCGCCACGGCAGGGAGTTCCTGCAGCTGCAGTATTCCCAGAACATCAGCCTGACCTTCGACGGGATCATCTGGCCGCACGTTGACGTCAACACCTTGGTCAAGCACGTCCGCGAGTAGATCTACGCCCTTACGACACTGCTCCCGCCAGGCGGATGACCTCGATGTCGTGCGTGCCCGGCATAACCAGGTCGGCCAGGCTTTGGTCGGGAGCGTGGGCGGCGGCTACTGCGTCGGGACGGATGCCAGCTTCGGCCACGACGACGAGGTCGGTAGGGGTGCCCTGAAGGCCTCGGACGCTCGGTGCGACGGCGCATTCCGAAGGGACGAGAACTGGTCCAGGCGGAGTCACGGTGTAGGTGTTTGAGCCCGGTCTACCCGGGGGACGAGCCCCCGAATGCACCGGGCTGGCTGAGAGCGTTGCGGCCCCAGCGCCAGGGGGTGGCAGGCAGCGCTCGGGGGAAGTCCTCGAACATCCAGCGGGCGAAGTGCGTCGCCCGCCAGGGTGAGGAGGCCGCGATCCGGACCGCCCCCCGAGCCCCCTTTCTATGCGCCAGTGCTCGCGCCAGCTGGCTCGCCAGGGCGTTGTCGAGACCCATGCCGCTGCCTACCGCTCGGTGGTACTGGGTGGCGGCATGGCCGGGCCTCATGGCCCCTGCCCTGAGTATCGCTCGGGCGGCCAGCACACCTGTCTCCAGGGCCTGGCCGATTCCCTCGCCGGTCATCGGGTCCCCGGCCCGGGCGGCGTCCCCGACAAACATGGCCCGGCCACCCGCTGCCGTCAAGGTGGCGGCCCTGGTGGGTATCGGCCAGGCGCGGTGAGGTGACTCGGGTCGCGCCGCCGGGCCGAGGAGCTCGCGGATGTGGTCCCGGGACAGAAGGTCTGGCCACAGGCGCGCCAGCTCTGCCCCGCGCATCTGGGTGCGGGAGCGCAGGATACCGAAGCCTACGTTTGCCCGCCCGCCAACAAGCGGGAAGGACCAGAAGTACCCGGGGAGGATGTCCGGCTCGAAGACCACCCACAGCTGGCTCGCCGCCGGTCCGCTCACGCCCGTGAAGTACTGGCGGAAGGCGTGCCACTCGCCCCGATAGCCGGCCTCTTCGGATGCTCCCAGGGACTTGCGTACCGGCGACTGTTGGCCGACTGCCTGGGTCGGCATGACAGCGACACCTAGGACCAGGATGCCAAGGAACATGCGATGGATTAGAGTGACACACAGTCGAACCCGTTGATCCTGGGGATGTCGCTGCCGAAGAGCGG
>JBOGGT010000154.1:0-18625 GCA_050744225.1 Acidimicrobiales bacterium
TTTGGCCCTGTTAACTCAAGGACACCCCATGACCGGCGACCCCCATGACCGGCTCCGCACTCAGTGATCGACCTGCCCCGGCGTCCATGGGGTGATTACCTGCAGTAAACTGCAGGTAATCACCCCATGGACGCCGGGGCAGGTCGATCACTGAGTGCGGAGCCGGTCATGGGGGTCGCCGGTCATGGGGTGTCCTTGAGTTAACAGGGCCAAAACGCTCTTCGCCGGCACCGGGTCCGGTGGGCTGCCGCAAGGTGGTGAGTGGACGGGGCGGCCCGGCGAGCGGGGATAAATTCCTCCGAAGGTGTCGATCTCGCCGGATCTCGTTCGTAAGTAGGGGTGAGGTCGGATACACCGGCCCGCTCGAAAGGAGCACCCAGATGAAGCAGTACCTGTTGGCCGTCCACATGGTCGAGGGCGAGCCCTCTCCCACCGAGGAGGAGATGCAAAGGACCTACAAGGCCGTCGATGTCGTGAACGAAGAGATCCGCTCGGCAGGGGCCTGGGTGTTCGCCGGTGGGCTGCACCCGGCGTCCATCGCCACCGTGGGCCGATCCAAAGATGGCCAGGTGGTGACCACCGATGGGCCGTTCGCCGAGACCAAGGAGCAGCTGGCGGGCTTTTGGGTCATCGAGGCTCCCGACCTCGACGCGGCCCTCGCCTGGGCGGCCAAGGGATCTGCCGCTTGCGGTGGCCCGGTCGAGGTCCGGCCCTTCCAGGAGGGTCCGGAGGCCTGAGGCGTGCCAGGCTTGCCCGCCAGCGCCATCGAGGGCGGCCTTTCGGGCGGGATCGGGAGCCGCGGTCGCCAACCTGGTCCGCCTCTTCGGGGACATCGATGTCGCTGAAGAGGCGGTCCAGGAGGCTTTCGTGGCCTCAACCGCTGCGTGGCGGTGGCCGAGTTGAGCGGGCCAGCGGCCGCACTGGGGCTCGTGGAGGGCCTCGACCTGGACTCCTACCACCTGTTTCATGCCACCCGGGCCGACCTGCTGCGCCGGCTTGGCCGCACGGAGGAGGCGGCGGCCGCTTATGACCGGGCCATCGCCCGTACCTCCAACCTCGCCGAGCGATCCTTCCTTCAGGCCAGCCGGGACGGGACACCACCGAGCCCCGGGCGGGCCATCAGGAGCTGAGCCGCAGCTCAGCGGGGTCCCAGCCGAGCTCTACCACCGCGGTCCGGAAGGCGTAGCGATCAGTCATGCCAGCCACATACCCAACCGCCGCGCGCACCGCCTCCACCGACCCGGCTGTGCTCTGCATGGCGCCCGGGACCGCGTTTGGCCGATCAGCAAAGTGCTCTACCAGCTCCCTCAGCACCCTGACCACCGTTGCAGCCTGCAGTCGAGCGGCCGGGCGCAGGTAGATCTGGTGGTAGTTGAAGGATCGCATCTCCGCCAGAGCCCCGGCCAGATCGGCGCCCATGCCCACTCGCCCGGTCTCCACCCCGGTCGTGACCACACCGGCGATGAAGGCACCGAGTTGTGCACCCCGTGTAGCCCCGCAGACCGCCGCGACCGTCTCGGGCAGCATCGAAGGAGTCACGATCCCGGCGGAGATGGCGTCCTCGAAATCGTGGCAGACATAGGCGATACGGTCAGCCCAGCTGACGACCTCTCCTTCCGGGGTGAAAGGCGCCGGCCGGCTCCAGGAGTGGTTGCGCACCCCGTCGAGGGTCTCGGTGCACAAGTTGAGGGGGGTCAGCACCACGTCGGCCCCCCAAACGGCGTGGTCGTATCCCCCAGCAACCAAGGGAGTCATCGCGTCCTCGCTGGCGTGCCCCCCTGGTCCGTGCCCACAGTCGTGCCCCAGTGCGATCGCCTCGGCGAGGGCGGTGTTGAGCCGCAGCGCCCGAGCAATGGCCACCGCCACCTGGGCGACTTCCAGCGCGTGGGTCAGGCGGGTCCGCTGGTGGTCGGCGGGGGAGATGAAGACCTGCGTCTTCCCCGCCAGCCTACGGAAGGCCGAAGAGTGCAGGATGCGATCGCGGTCCCTCTCAAAACACGTGCGGTAAGCGTCGGGCTCCTCCTCCTGCGTCCGGTTCCCCGCGCCGGTGGCCAGGGTGGCGCCGGGCGCCAGCGCGGAGGCCTCGGCCTCCTCGCGCTCGGCTCGCAGGCGCCCGCCACCGGCCAGGGCAAACTCCGCGGCCGCCGAGCTGTCGGCGTGCGCCAGGCGAACACCTGGGACCCCGCCTGGCCCCTGAGGCTCGTGTCCGGCCATGGTCGCCTCCCATTGCAGGGTCCGTTCGGTGAGTTCACTCATAACCCACAGTCTTGCGTCCCGCTGTGACACTCGTGGCCGCGACCACGCCCCGGCCTCGACCACGCTTCGGCCTCGACCACGCCCTGGCCGCGATCACGCCCCCCGACCAATTGGTCCCTACCCGTCAGTCTGCGGTTCCCCGGTCGACCACCCAGGACTGTGCCTGGCCCGTCACCTGAGCCACGAGCTCGAAGTCAGCGTCGTAGTGGAGGATGGCCATCGAGCGGGACTCGGCAATCGCGGCCACCAGGGCATCGACCAGGGACAGCGCGCGATGCTGGCCACGCTCGGCCAACAGGCCCTGGATCTCCAAGGCTCGCCGATGGTCGGCGTCGGTGGTCGGAATGGGACCGTAGGAGCCCAGGCGGGTAACCAGCTCCCGGTAGTCGGCAGGATTGCGGGCCGAGTACCCCAGTTCGAAGGCGACCGGTGCGCACAGTGCCACTCGCCCTTCAGCCGCAAGTGGAGCGAACGCTGCTGTCACCGGTGGCTTGGTGAGGCGGGCGAAGACGCTGGTGTCTACCACGTAGTGCTGGCGCGTCATCTAGGCATCGCCTCCCCAGGCTGACTCCACCTCGCCGAAGTCGAAGCGTCCCGGCTCGCCCAGCAGTGCTATCAGCTCCAGGCGACGCCTGGCATTGACCACCTCGCATAGGGCAGCGCTGACCGTGGCACGGAGGGTCTTGGTGCCGAGAATCTCTCCCGCCTCGCGAGCCACATCAAAATCGATCTCAATAGATGTCTTGGTCACAGATCCTAGGATATCACGGAGTGGTTCCGCCAGCGGGTCGGCTGCGAGAAGGAGCGGCCGCAGGGGAGGACCGCCAGGTTATGGGTCCCTTGCCGTCAGTGGCGTGGTAACCCGCGAGACTGTTCCCAATGGCCACGCCCCGGGGATCTGCTCAAGCGTCACGCCCCCGGGGATCTCGTCAAGCGTCACGCCCGGCGCCCGCCCAGGGGCTCACGGGCGGGGACTGGCGGCTCCTCGGTTCAGCTGCTGGCCTGACCGCGGCGGCGGCCGCCACGCACTTTGCCGGTGCCCCGCCGGTTGCGGCATTCGTGGTGAGTGCGGTGGCGCTGGCCGTGTTGGCGGCACTCGTAGGGCGGTGTGTGGGGGCGCTCGGAGACCGCGTTGGAACGGGCGCGACCGGGGCCATCCAGGGTGCGCTGGGCAACCTCCCGGAGCTACTGTTCGGCATCTTTGCACTGCGAGCCGGCCTTACCGGGGTCTTGCGGGCGGCGCTGATCGGCTCCATCCTGGCGAATGTGCTGGCAGTGCTGGGACTGGCCTTTGTGGTTGGGGGGCTCCGCCACGGGACCCAGCGCTTTGGCGCCGACCGGGCCAGGATAATCAGCCTGCTCCTGCTGCTGGCGGTGGCAGTGCTGATCGTGCCCACCCTGGCCTCGGGCTTGGACCTCCCGGCGGCGCACCACGAACGTGCTCTCTCCGACGTGGCCGCGGTGATCCTCCTGGCTGTCTACGCCCTCAGCCTGCTGGCGGACCTCCGGGGCGGCGGTGCGAACCTCCGGGACAACGGAGGAGCAGTCCCACCGGCGCCGGACAACGCGGCGTCGGACAGCCCGGCGCCGGACAACGCGGCGTCGGACAACGCGGCGTCGGACAGCCCCCAAGAAGACCCGCCGGACAACCCACCGCACACCCCGCGTTGGTCCCTCCCTCTGATCCTGGTCATGCTGGTGGCGGCCAGCGCTGGCGCAGCGGCGGTTTCGAGTTGGTTCGTGGACGCACTCACCCCGGCGGTCCACGCTTTGGGCATCAGCCCCATCTTCGCCGGCCTGGTGATCGTGGCCATCGCCGGCAACGCGGTGGAGAATGCGGTCGGCGTGGCGTTCGCGGCGCGCAATGAATCGGACCTGGCGGTCAGCGTCATCCTGCAGAGCCCCCTCCAGATCGCCCTGGTGCTGATCCCGGTGCTGGTGCTGGTCAGCCCGTTGATCGGCGGGACAGCTCTTACCCTGGTCTTCCCGCCGCTGCTGGTGGCCTCGGTGGGCCTCGCCGCGGTGATCGCCGCCTTTGTCGTCATCGACGGCGAGTCCACCTGGATGGAGGGGGTTGCCCTACTGGGGTTGTACTCGGCGATCGCCGCGAGCTTCTGGTGGGGGTAACCCCTACGATGAGCACGGGCTACCAAAAGGAGCAGACGTGGACGTACGCATCGGCATCACCCAGGCACTCAAGGAGCTGGAGGTCGAGGTTCCTGAGGACACCGGGCGGGACAAGCTGATCGCCGAGCTGACCGGGCTGCTGGACAAGGGCGACGGCGTGCTCTGGCTCACCGACCGCCGGGGCCGCCAGGTCGGCGTGCCGGTGCACAAGATTGCGTACGTCGAGGTGGGCACCAACACCGAAGAGCGCCGGGTGGGATTCGGAGGCGCCTGAGTCCCTTTTAATTAACTTTAGCGCTGCTCCCCCAAGACCAGTGCCCACTCTCGGAACGCAATCCGAGCCCGGCATGAGTCCGCGGCCCGGGTTTCAGGTCGAGCGGTTCGAGCGGTAGGCGCGGATCAGGGCGTTGGTGGAGCTGTCGTGGCGCAGGTCGCCGGTCGGGCTCTGCAGTTCCGGGGCGATCTTGTCGGCCAGGATCTTGCCCAGCTCGACCCCCCATTGGTCGAAGGAGTCGATGCCCCAGATGGCGCCCTGGGTGAACACCTTGTGCTCGTACAGCGCTATCAGCTTGCCCAGCGACTCGGGGGTGAGCTGGTCGAGCAGGATCGAGGTGGTTGGGCGGTTTCCCTCGCACACCCGGTACGGGACCTGCCACTCGGGCACTCCGGCTTCGGCCAGCTCGGCGGCGCTGCGCCCGAATGCCAGCCCCTCCGCCTGGGCGAACATGTTGGCCATCAAGGTGTCGTGGTGGTTGCCCAGCGCCTCAACGGGCCGGAAGAAGCCGATGAACTCGACCGGAACGAGCCGCGTACCCTGGTGGAGGAGCTGGTAGAAGGCGTGTTGGCCGTTGGTCCCCGCCGCCCCCCAGATGACCGGGCCGGTGTCGCAGCCCAGGGGCCGTCCCTCGGAGTCCACGTGCTTTCCGTTGGACTCCATCTCGAGTTGCTGCAGGTAGGCCGGCAGGCGGGCCAGATAGCGACTGTAGGGGAGTACCGCCAGGCACTGGGCACCCAGGAAGTTGTTGTACCAGACCGACAACAGGCCCAGCAGCACCGGCAGGTTCTCGGCCAGTGGGGCGGTGCGGAAGTGGTTGTCCATCGCACGAAACCCACCCAGCATCTCGGCGAAGTGCTCGGGCCCTATCGCGATCATCAGGGACAGACCGACCGCCGAGTCCATCGAGTAACGGCCGCCAACCCAGTCCCAGAACCCGAACATGTTGGCCGGGTCGATGCCGAAGGTGGCGACGCCTTCGGCGTTGGTCGAGACCGCGACGAAGTGCCGGGCGACCGCAGCCGGATCCCCCCCGAGCCCTGCGAGCAGCCACTGGCGGGCGTCGGCCGCGTTGGCCAGGGTCTCTTTGGTGTGCCAGCTCTTTGAGCACACCACGAACAGGGTCTCCGCCGGGTCCAGGTCCCTGGTGGCCTCGATCAGGTCGGCGCCGTCCACGTTGGAGACGAAACGGAAGGCAAGGCCGCGGTCCGAGTAGGCCACCAGGGCCTCATACGCCATGGCGGGTCCCAGGTCGGAGCCTCCGATGCCGATGTTGACCACGTTGCGGATCGGCTTGCCGGTGTGGCCCACCCAGGTCCCCGAGCGAACCCGCTCAGAAAAGCTCGCCATGCGCTCCAGCACCTCGTGCACCTCCGGCACCACGTCGGTCCCGTCGACCACGATCTGGGAGCCCTTCGGTGCCCGAAGGGCCACATGGAGCACCGCGCGGTCCTCCGAGACGTTGATCTTCTCACCGGCGAACATGGCGGCGACACGCTCACCCAGGCCGCACTGGCTCGCCAGATCTCCCAACAGGCTCAGCGTCTGGTCGGTGATCAGGTTCTTGGAGTAGTCGAGGCGGACCCCGCAGGCCTGCGCCGAGAAGCGGGTTCCACGGGTCGGGTCCTCGGCAAAGGCCTCGCTGAGGCGCAGGGCGCGGATCTCCGCGGCGTGGGCCTCGAGGGCCTGCCAGGCCGGCAGTCGCTGGTTGGTCGCAACGGCCGGTTGCTCGCTGGTCACGGTCCGCCTCCTATGCAGTCGTGTGCTCGACCCCGTCAGGGGTCCCGATTACCAGGTCGGTGGCCAGCCCGCAGAACAGGCCGACCTCCACCACACCCGCTCTTGCCACCAGCTTGGCCGACAGCGCCACCGGATCGGGGATCGGCCCGCAGGACCAGTCCAGGATCAGGTTTCCCTGGTCGGTGCGCATCACCGAGCCGTCTGATGCCAGCCGGAGCGTTGCGGTTCCCCCCAGGGACTCCAGGTAGAGGGCCTCAGGGCGCCATCCGAAGTCCACCACTTCGACCGGCAGGTAGAACCGGGTCCCCAGTTGCGCAGAGCGCTTGGCGGCGTCGACCACGATCACCTCTCGCCTGGTCGCCTGAGCGACGATCTTTTCTCGTAGCAGGGCGCCGCCACCACCCTTGATCAGGTTGAGCTGGGGGTCCACCTCGTCAGCACCGTCGATGGTGAGGTCGATGACCGGGTGATCTTCGAGGCCCCCGAGAGCGATGCCCAGGGCCTTGGCTTCCGCCGCGGTGGCCCCGGAAGTGGGGATCGCCACGATGTCGCGCAGGGTGCCCGCGGCCAGCCGCTCGGCGATACGGCGTACTGCGATGATCGCCGTGCTGCCGGTGCCCAGGCCCACCACCATGTGCGACTCCACAAGTTCGGCGGCCCACTGAGCGGCGACACGCTTGCCCTCGGCCACCGCGTCCGACCCGCCAGTCCCCGACCCGCCAGCCCCCGACTCGCCAGCCCCCGACTCGCCAGCCCCCGACTCGCCAGCCCCCGACTCGCCAACCCCCGACTCGCCAACCCCCGACCCGGCTGCCCCCGACCCGGCTGCCCCCGCCTGCGGGGAGCTCAACTTGCGGCCTCGGTCGCGGCGGGGTTGTGCCAGCCACTGTGCTCGTGCACCAGCTCACCGGCCTCGTCGGGCCCCCAGGTCCCTGGCTCGTAGGTATGCACCGGGGTGGCGTCGTCCAAGATCTTGTCCACCACCCGCCAGGCCGCCTCCACCGCGTCCTCCCGGGCGAAGGCGGAGGCATCGCCGCGGATGGCGTCGCCCAGCAGGCGCTCGTAGGGGGCAATGTCCGCGGAGCTGGACTGCTCGTGGAAAGCCAGCTCCACGTCCTGGCCGACCATTGCCTCGCCCGGGACCTTCACCCGAGCCGCCAGGGCGATGCCGATATCTGGGCTGAGCCGGAACCGGAGGTGGTTGGGGGGGGTGGACCTGCTCTCCCCGAGTACCGCCTCGGGGGGCTTGCGCAGGTGCACGACCACCTCGGTGGCGGTCACCGGAAGGCATTTGCCCGCCCGGATGTAGAACGGCACCCCCGCCCAGCGCCAGGTGTCTACGTGCAGGCGCAGGGCCACGAAGGTCTCCACCGACGAGTCGGGCGCCACGCCGGGCTCAGCCCGGTAGCCGGCAAACTGCCCCCGTACCACCGCTCCCGGGCGGATGGTGGGAATGGCGCGCAGGACCTTGGCCTTCTCGTCGCGCAGGTCCTCGTGCCCGTAGCCCGCTGGCGGCTCCATGCCGAGAAGGGCCACCACCTGGAGCATGTGGTTCTGCACGACGTCGCGCAGCGCTCCGGTGTGGTCATAGAAGCCGCCCCGACCCGCCACGCCAAAGCTCTCCGCCATGGTCACCTGCACCGAGGAGACGTAGGTCCGGTTCCAGATGGGCTCCAGGAAGGAGTTGGCGAAGCGGAAGTACAACAAGTTGAGCACCGCCTCCTTGCCCAGGTAGTGGTCGATCCGGAAGATCGAGCTCTCGGCAAAGCTCCGGTGCAGCACCTCGTTCAGCGCCTCGGCTGAGGCAAGGTCGTGCCCGAACGGCTTCTCGACCACCACACGGGCCCCGGCGCCGCAGCCGGAAGTGTCCAGGGAGGACACCACCGACCCAAACAGCGAGGGCGGGATGGCCAGGTAGTGCACCGGGCGCGAAGCATCGCCCATCTCGGCGCGAAGGCGCGCGAAGGTGTCGGGGTCCTCGTAGTCGCCGTCGACGTATCGGACCAGTGAGGCCAACGCCTCGAAAGTCTTGGTGTCGAAAGTCTTGTTGTCCGAGGTGTCGTGGTGGGAGAGGCTGTCCCTCGCCCGGTCCAGCAACTGGTCCCGGCCCCAACCCGCCTTGGCGACACCGATCACGGGGATCGAAAGGTGTCCCTTGCGGACCATTGCCGCCAATGCCGGAAATACCTGCTTGTAGGCCAGGTCGCCGGTGGCTCCGAAGAACACCAGAGCGTCGGCGCACGCGGTGCCCTTGCTCGCCATTCCTCCAGCCTAGGCCGTCACCTGACCAGGTCCAGTTGGGTCCGGCACGAGACCTGACCAGCGCTGAACGGTTCAGGTCCGGTCCACCAGCCTTGCGAGCACACCCGATGCAACGACGCTGCCGCCAGCCAAGCCCAGCACCGCCCAGCGGCCTCGCTTCGGCAGTGCCCTCCAGGCAAGCAAGGTGGCAATGCTGTCGCCAGCGTCGGCGAGCCCCCCAGCCGCCAACCACCCTGGCGCGCCGCCACCGAGGCGGAGTGCCAGCACCGGGGCGTCGCCACCGTGGCGCAGCGCCAGCACCGCTCCCATTCCCAGGGCGAGGTCGCGACCCCCCATGGCCCTCGCCAGCACCTTGCCGGTGCCCCCGGCCGCTTCGGGCCCCACCCAACCCCGGGCGAGTTGCGTGGGCATCACCAAGGCCATGACACCCAGGGCGGCACGTGCTCCTGCCAGTCCCCGAGCTGCGTTGCGGGCGATCGTTCTCATGGCTCCATCTTGGCAGCTTCGAACCAGCTCCGGGGCCCGACCGGCAAAGTCAATGGTTGCGCCAGTAGTATGGCGTCGGCTCGCGGTACGGGGCCTTACGACACCCGAGCGCGGCTCCCGGGCCGACCGAGGACGAGGTTTCAACGAGACCAGTGCTGAGTGACACCATCGAATGCGCACCGCACGTCGAGCCCTCCGGAGTTGGAAGCCTCCCGCGCAGGTTAGCAGCGAGGCTTACCGGGGACCTGGGTTGGGTCTGGCCCCTTGTCGGGCTGGCTTCTGCAGCCGCGATGGCCGTCGCAGGGCCGGCGCTGGTAGAGGCCAACGACGGTCCGGCGACCAGGTGGTGGTATGTCTTCACCATCGCCCCCCGGACGGGGGATTTGGGCAACCTTGTGGTCTTCTATGCAGGGATGATCACCCTTTCGGTGGCTTGGCTCGCCCTCGGTCGCCGACTGGTCGGCGGACTCGGCATCTCCCGACCGGGCGGCCCCGGGCCCGGCGGCCCCGGGCTCGGCGACCCCCGGCTCGGCACGACCCCCAATGACCGGGCTCGTGTGGGGGTCAGACCCCGCCATGTCTGCCTGGTTGCGGTGGCCTGGGCCATACCACTCGTGATAGGGCCAGCGCTGTTCAGCCGGGACATCTACAGCTATGGGGCTGACGGCGTGCTGGCCAACCTGCAGCTGAATCCGTACTCCTACGGCCCGGGTTTCCTCGGGGTCTGGGGGCACCAGTCACTCCTCAACGCAGTGGCTCCGGTTTGGCGCTCGACGGTGGCGCCCTACGGGCCAACCTTCATCGCCCTTGCGGGGCTGATCACCCGGGGCGCTTCAAACCTGGTGTCTGCGGTCATCGGCCTGAGGATGCCGGAGCTGTTGGGCGTGGGCCTGATCGCCCTGTTCGTCCCCCGCCTGGCCCGCCTGCTCGGTGCCGACGAAGGGCGCGCAGTCTGGCTGGCCGTGCTCAGCCCGGTGATGCTGCTCAGCCTGGTGGCGGCGGGGCACAACGACGCCCTCATGGCGGGCCTGATGGTGGCCGGGATCGCGCTGGCGCTGGAGCGCAGGCCCTTGCTCGGCATCCTCGCATGTGCGCTCGCGGCCACCGTCAAGTTGCCGGCGGCGGCCGGGGTGGTCTTCATCGCGGTTGCCTGGGCTCGGGACCAGCCTCTCGGGGTGTCCCGTGCTCGGGCACTACTCACCGCTGGGCTGGGCACCGCAGCTGTCTTTGTCGGGGTGACCGTAGCGAGCGGGAACGGGTGGGGCTGGCTTTCGTTCCAGGCTCTGTCCACGCCGGGCCAGGTGGTGGTGATCGCGACCCCGTCCACCGCCCTGGGCTCGGCTCTGGCGGCAGGCCTGCACGGCCTCGGCCTGGGTCCGTCGACCTCAACCGTGGTGAGCGCGGCGCGACTGATCGGGTTCGCGGCGGCCGGCCTGGTTGGAGCCTGGCTACTCTGGCGTACTCGATTCGAGAACCTGGTCCTCTGCCTCGGCCTGACTCTTCTGGGTGTCGTGGTGGCAGGTCCAGTGACCTGGCCCTGGTATCTGGCTTGGAGCGTCCCACTCCTGGTCACATGGCCCGCCATACAGAGGTCCCGCGCGCTTGTGGTGACCCTGGCCACCTTTGGGTTCGTCATAGGACCGGCAGGTTCCAGCCTGATGAGCCGCTCGGCGGCACCCGAGGTCGCTCTGGTGGTGGTGGTGCTTTCCGTCGTGGCGTTCAGGCGCTGGCGTCACTGCATCAGAGACCAGCTGGCCTCGGCGAATCTGGGCGAGCGCCCCTCGAGTGTGGCAAGCTGGAGGGCCTCCCAGGTGGTGTCTTCATCGCAAAGCGCGTGAGCAGTTCAACCGGGGATTGCCCGGACTGGTCGAGAAAGGAAGGTCCTTCGACATGAGAATCCTCGTGCTGGGCGGCGATGGCTACCTCGGTTGGCCGACGGCGCTGCACCTGTCGCGCCGCGGCCACGACGTCGGGATCGTCGACAACCAGGTGCGCCGCCACTACGACCTGGAGATGGGGGTGGACTCCCTGGTGCCCATCGCCCGTATCCAGCGACGGGTGCAGTGCTGGGAGGAGGTGTCGGGACTGGGGCTTCAGTGCTACCTCGGAGACCTCACCGACGCCAGCTTCGTAAGCTCCACGATGGCATCCTTCGCCCCCGAGGCGGTGGTGCACTTCGCCGAGCAGCGAAGCGCTCCGTACTCCATGATCGACCGGGCCCATGCCACCTACACCCAGGTCAACAACGTGGTGGGCACGCTCAACCTGCTGTATGCCATCGCAGAGCAGGATCCGTCCATCCACCTGGTCAAGTTGGGCACAATGGGAGAGTACGGGACCCCCAACATCGATATCGAGGAGGGCTTCATCGAGATCACCCACCGTGGTCGTACCGATACCCTTCCCTATCCCAAGCAGCCGGGAAGCTTTTACCACCTCTCCAAGGTTCACGACAGCCACAACATTGCCTTCGCCTGCAAGATCTGGGGTCTCGCTTCCACCGACCTCAACCAGGGCATCGTCTACGGGCACACCACCCCCGAGACCAGCATGCACCCGGACCTCGCCACCCGCTTCGACTACGACGCGGTATTCGGCACGGTGCTGAACCGCTTCGTGATCCAAGCCGTGATCGGCTACCCGCTCAGCGTGTACGGCCGGGGCAACCAGACCCGGGGGATGCTGGAGATCCGCGATACCCTGGCCTGCATCGAGCTCGCCCTGATGAATCCGGCCAAACCTGGCGAGTTCAGGGTCTTCAACCAGTTCACCGAGTCCTTCTCCGTTTCCCAGATGGCTGAGATGGTGGCCGAGGTGGTGCCCGGACACCACGAGATTGCGCACCTGGAGGACCCCAGGGTCGAGGCCGAGGAGCACTACTACCGGGCTGCGCACACCAAGCTGTTGGACCTGGGCCTGGTGCCGCACCTTTTGGACGACGACCTGGTCACCTCCCTGGCCGCCGAGGTGGAGCGCCACCGGGACCGCATCATCGTCGAGGCCATAGCCCCCACTGTGCACTGGGCCAGGACCAGTTCCCTCGTCGGCGGCCCAGGTTCAACCCCGTCGCGACCGGAAGGAGCCGGTGTCAGCGCGGGTTCTGCGGGATCGGCGACGCCAGAGCTCCGGTGATTCGGTGACCCGGTGAGTGCCAGGGTGCCCCGGTGACCCGGTGAGTGCCAGCGTCGATTCAGAGGCCGTCGATTTCGATGCTGTCGCGGCATTCGCCACCCGGTACGGCCAACCCGAGCTGGGCCCGGTGGTGGTGGTCATCCCGGCCTACAACGAGGCTCCCAGCATCGCCCCGGTCATCAACTCCATCCCCTACGAGTTGTTGGGCCAGCGGGTTTCGTGCCTGGTGGTGGTGGACGGGGCGACCGACGACACAGCGCAGGTGGCGTCCGAGCGTGGGGCCTACGTCTGTGCCGCTTCGGCCAACCGCGGCCAGGGTGCGGCCCTGCGGCTGGGCTACGGTGTGGCGGTGGCCCACGGCGCCCGCTACCTGGTGGTGATCGACGCAGACGGCCAGTACGACGCCAACGAGATGGAGGGCCTGGTGAAGCCCCTGGCGAGTGGGCACGCCGATCTGGTGCTGGGGTCTCGTCGCCTCGGCAATGCCCAGGTGGACGACCGGGTTCGCTACGCGGGCGTGGTCATCTTCTCGGCGCTCATAAGCCGGCTCACCGGGTGCCGGGTGACCGACTCGTCGAGCGGCTTCAAGGCGATGACCGCCAAGGTTGCCGCCACGGTGGAGCTGAACGAGCCCCAGTACCAGGCGTCGGAGCTGTTGATCGGTGCCCTGGGCCGGGGGTTCAAGGTGAGCGAGGTCCCGGTGACCATGCGCCCGCGTAGCGCTGGGTTCACCAAGAAGGCGCCGAACCTGTTGTATGGCATGAACTACGCCAGGGTGATCCTGCGGACCTGGCTGAGAGAGCGTTGACGCCCGACGCACGTGCTGTGCCCGACGCAAGTGCTGTGCCTGATGCAAGTGGTACGGTGCTGGTCACTGGGGGCTGCGGCTTCATCGGCGCGGCGCTGGTGGCACGCCTCCAAGCCCTAGGGGCCGAGGTCCGCGTGGCCGACCTCACCCTTGGGCCAACCGAGGCACTAGGTCGAGTCCGCCCGCAGCTGGTCCAGGGTGACCTGTGCGACCCGGAGGTCGCCGAGCGGGCGGTGACCCGAGACGTCACCGTGGTGTTCCACCTGGCCGCCATGACTTCGGTGCTGGAATCGGTGGCCAACCCCGCCGAGGTGTACCGGACCAACGTTGCGATGACCGCGTCGATTCTGGAGCGGTGCCGGGTGCTGGGTGTGGGCTCCTTCGTCCTCGCTTCGACCAACGCAGTGATCGGTGGGGGACTGGCCGAGTTGGGTTCCCAAGCGACGCCGCCGGCGATCAACGAGCTGGCTCCTCTGAGGCCGCTGACCCCATACGGGGCGACCAAGGCGGCCGGGGAGATGCTGGCCTGCGCGTACGGCGCCTCCTACGGGATGACCAACTGCGCGGTCCGCTTCACCAACGTCTACGGCCCCGGGATGGCGAACAAGGACAGCTTTGTCCCCCGCCTGATGCGCGCCGCCCTCAACGACTCGCTGGTCCACGTGTACGGCCAGGGTGCACAGGTGCGCGATTACCTGTACGTGTCCGACGCGGTCGAAGCAATGGTGCTCGCCTGGAAGTCGTCGGTCACCGGTCCGCTGACCGTGGGTTCTGGGGTTTCCACCTCAGTCCTGGAGCTGGTCGATGCGGCCCGTGAGGCCACCGGGCGCCCCATCCGCACCGACCACATCGAGCCGCCGGTAGGGGAGATGCCCGCGGTGGTGGTGGACACCTCGGTTGCCCGCTCGCTCGGCTTCGAGCCACGGGTCTGCCTGGCTGACGGCCTGGTCGAAACCTGGAGGGCCTTCGCCCGCCACGTGGAGCCAGCCCTTTGAGGGACAGGCGGCGTTGAGGGACGGGCGGCGTTGAGGGACGGGCGGCGAGGTTCAGGCGGCGGCGTGCTTGGCGGTCCGCTCGGGCTTCCACTTGGCGAGCTCGCCAAGGCGGGGGTCGTTGGAGAACACCTCCACGATCGGCGCTACCAGGCCCAGCCGGCGCTGGATCTTCTCCACGTCGGCCCGCTGGTCCCACAACACGAGGGTCGCAACCACCCCTGACTCGCCGGCCCGGGCGGTGCGCCCGGATCGGTGCAGGTAGCTCTTGTGGTCCACCGGCGGGTCGAAGTGCACCACCACGTCGACCGCGTCGATGTCCAGGCCCCGAGCCGCCACGTCGGTGGCCACCAGGACGGGGAGCCTCCCACACCCAAACTCGTTCATCGCCCGCTCCCGCGCCGACTGGCGCAGGTCGCCGTGGATCGCGGAGGACCGGATGCCCTCCTTGTTCAGCTGTCCGGCCAGGCGGTCGGCTCCGCGCTTGGTCCTCACGAAGATCATGGTCTTGAAGCTGGCCCTGGCGATGGCAGCGGCCACCTTGACCTTGTCGGCCTGGTGCACCGCCAGCCAGCGGTGCTCCATCTCGTCCACCGTCGGCGCCAGGCTGGCCACCTCGTGGCGCACCGGATCGGTCAGGTAGTTGTTGACCAGGTACTTCACGTCCTCGTCCAGGGTGGCGGAGAACAGTAGGGTCTGGTGCGCCTCGGGCACCCTGCGCAGCACCCACTCCACCTGGGGCATGAAGCCCATGTCGGCCATCCGGTCGGCCTCATCGATTACCAGCATCCTCACCGCGGACACCGAGACCTCGCCCCGGTCGCCGAGGTCGATCAGGCGACCCGGAGTGGCCACCACGATGTCCACGCCGCGGCGAAGGGCCTTGACCTGGCGGTCCATCGGGACACCCCCGTACACGGTGGTGACGCGCCGCCCGAGGACCTCGGCCAGCGGGCGCAGCACCGTGCCCACCTGGTTCGCGAGCTCCCGGGTGGGCACCAGGATCAGGCCCAGGGGATGGCCCGGCTTGGCCCGTTCGTCAGCGAGGTGGAGGCGCTGCAGGAGGGGGAGCCCGAAGGCCAGGGTCTTGCCCGACCCGGTCTTGGCCTTCCCGCACAGGTCCCGCCCCGCCAGGGCGTCGGCGATGGTCAGGGTCTGTATCGCGAACGGCTCCGTGATACCCCCGCCCGCAAGTGATTTGACCAGCTCCGGCGCTAGGCCGAGCTGACCGAAGGTCTTGGTCATGAGTTTTCAGGTACTCGCTTTCATCTCTGGTTGGTGCGCCTGTTTTGGGCCCCGCCTCGGGCAACTGCGCACGAACGAGAAGGTGGTGAAGCTGAGCCCGACTGCCCCCGGAACCGCTGTCCGGGCTGGCTGTCCCTTACCAGCATAGGGTTTAATCTCGCTCCCGTCGGCTCACGACCCGTTCCCACTCACGCCCACTCCTCGCGGCCGGGCCGCCGACTTAGCCTTCAGCCCGGGCGCGCCTAGCGTGGGGGGTCATGTTTAGCTGCGTGGGTGACCGGGGGTCGGCTTGAGCGACCACCCGCCCGTCCGCCGGGGTACCTATCCGGAGCGCCGCAGGGTTGTGCGGATGCAAGGCGCGATGCTCCTGGTGCTGGTGGCGCTGCTGATCGCTTGCTACGAGCTGTTCGAGGGCCGGGCGAGCAAGTACATCGCCACCGCCGCGCCGGTCGTGGTGACCGGTGTGACCGTCGACACGCCCCTGCCAAACGTGACCCTGACCCAGGAGAACGGGGCCCCGACCACCTTGTCGGCTCTGCGGGGCAAGGTGGTCGTCCTGGCGCCCTTCTCGACGCTTTGCGGGACAGCCTGCGCAGCGACGACGTCTGCATTCACCCAGCTCAAAGCCAAGCTGGCTGGCGCCGGTGAGTCCGACAAGGTGGCGCTGGTGGAGCTGAGCGTCGACCCAGCGGAGGACACCCCGGCGCGCCTGGCCTCATTTGCCCAGGTCAGCGGTTCGAGCGCCCAGCTGCTTACCGGTAGCGCCGCTCAAGTCGCCCAGCTGTGGAAGGCGCTTGGCCAGTTCTACCAAGTGGGTCCCCCCACCGCCTCGCTGCCCAGGGACTGGCTCACCGACGACGCTGCCCCGGCCGGGGTGACCTACTCCAACGCGGTCTACTTCATCGGCAACGGCGGGAACCTCCGGGTTGCCGATTTTGAGGGGGCGAGGATCAGCCTGGACCCCGGAACCCAGGAGTTGCTGTCCCTGGAAGGCGTGACCCCAACCGCTGCGCCCTCAACCGGTTGGACCGTCACCCAAGCCATCGGTGACGTCGAGTCAGTCCTCGACCACCGCTTCGCCCTGCGCAAGCCCTGAGGACCTGAGTGGACACGGGGGTCTGGAACCGCCGAGGAGGATTCAATCAAAAGGGGTTTGGGTGGGCGGTATGTGGTGATTTGACTAGTGTGGGCCGCGTGCCCCCCGCCAAGCCACACTGGGCCAACCTGTTCACCGAGGTGGTCACTTCGGGGCTGTGCACCGGGTGTGCGGGCTGCGTCATCGCCTGCCCCTACGACGTGCTGCGCTACGACGACACGAACGGGGTCTACCGGCCGTGGAAGATCGACGAGGACGGTGGCCCGGAGGACTGCACCCACGGGGAGCGGGGCTGCACCCTGTGCACCCGGGCCTGCCCCCGCTTCCGCAGCTGGGAGCCGGAGATCGACACCCACCGATTCGGTCGTGAGCGGGAGGCGACCGAGGTGGCGGGGATCTCCAAAGACATCGTGCTGGCCCGGTCCACCGACCCCGAGCTGGCTGGAGCCGGCCAGGACGGGGGGCTGGTCTCAGCGATCCTGATCTGGGCGCTGGAGCACGACCAGGTCGACGCTGCGCTGGTGTCCTACCTGGAGGGAGACGGGACCAGCTGGCGCGCCGTGCCCGGCGTGGCCCGGACCCGTTCGGATGTCCTGGCAAGCGCGGGATCGCGCTATACATACTCGGCCAACACCCTGGCCTACCCCGAAGCACTGGCCGGCGGCGCCGAGCGCATTGCCCTGGTGGGGATGGGCTGTATGGCGTCGGTCCCCGGCGCCATGGCGGCCCGACGGGCGGGCAAGGTGGCACGCCGGCTCAGCCTGACCATCGGCCTGCTGTGCTCCAAGACCTTTGACGACTCCATCTACCCCGAGCTGTTCGAGGCTCGCTACGGCATCGCCCGCGCGGACATTGCGAGGACCAACGTAAAGGGCGCCTTCCAGATCTGGACCAAGGACGGCGCCTACCACGAGGTCCCGCTCGCCGAGACTCGCCACTGGACCCGTGAGGGCTGCAAGTCCTGCCCGGATTTCGCCGCCGAGCACGCCGACATCTCCGCGGGTGGGATCGGGGCCTTCGGGGACTGGACGCTGACCCTGGTCCGCACGGAGCGCGGGTCAAAGGTGATGGCCGCGATGGTCGCAGACGGAGCCGTCGAGACCCGACCGGGCGACGACGACCCTGGCGCGATCGCGCTGATGCGCAAGCTCTCCAGGGTCAGCCGCCGCCGCTGGCCCAAATCAGCCCAGCCAGCGCCGGGAACAGCATAAATAGACCAGAGGGCACCGGGTTACCGGGTGGGTCGAGCATGGTGCTCGGAGCCCACAGACACTTAGCCAAGGGGGAACTCACGTTGAAAAGACCGGTGTTCGCAGCGGCCGGTGTGGCCGGCGCGCTCGGCTTGGTTGTCAGTGCGTGCGGCGGACCTGCTGCCAACGGTGTCGGGTCCAAGTCGGCCACGGCCATCCTGGCAGCTGCCCGGAGCGCCGCCGAGGGGGCTCAGGCGGCGCATTTGGTGGAGGTGATCGATTCCGGCGCCCAGGCCGGAACCGTCGAGTTCGACCAGCGCTCGCCGTCGAGCGCGGAGGGCAACTTCGCACTCGCCAACGGATGGCGCTACACCATCCTCCAGCTGGGGAAGACCGCCTACCTCAAGGCGAACACGGCCTTCCTTTCGGCGAACGGGTTCGCCGCTCACTCCGCCAAGCTCTCAGACCAGTGCATCGAGTACCCGATAGGGCCCGAGAACGAGTCGTCGCTGGACATGTACTCCGCCGCTCACTCGATCCTCACCGACTCCCTCAAGGCCAGTGACCCGCTCACCAAGGGCGCCACCTCCACCGTGGACGGTCAGGCGGTCATCGCCATCCACGGCCATGGTTCGGCCACCCTGTACGTGGCCACGACCGGGACTCCGTACCCGGTGGAGGAGAAGACCTCATCTGGGACGGTCACCTTCAGTGGTTGGAACGAGCCGCTGTCGCTGACGGCCTTCAGTCCTTGCCTGACGCTCGCGCAGGCGAACGCAGGCGGCTGATGCGGTGGGTGGGGCTGGTCCGGGAGAACGAGATCCATCCCAGCGCCAGCAGGGCCAGGACCAACAGCGCGCCCAGCTCGGGGTAGTAGCCAAAGCCCTGGTAGTCGAACACGATACGGTGGGTTCCCGCGCTCACCCTGACTCCCACCAGTGCGGGAGCCACCATCTGGGTGGCAACCGAACGCCCGTCCACCGTCGCCGTCCAGCCCGGGTCATAGGAGGCGCTGAG
>JBOGGT010000155.1:0-9043 GCA_050744225.1 Acidimicrobiales bacterium
CAGGCGGGTAGCGCTCCTCAGTTCGGCTGCGAGGCGGCCGCTGTGGGCGTATCGGGCCAACACGACATGCTTGGTGCCCGATGCCCGGGTGATGGGTGATGAGCGGGTTCGGCTGCCCGCGACCCGAGCGGTGATTCAGGCTCTACAGTTGAGGCCATGGACATCCGCGGGTCGTCAGCGCTGGTCACTGGGGGAGCGTCAGGGCTGGGGGAGGCGACGGCTCGCCGCTTGCTGTCCGGTGGGGCGAGCTGTACCATCTTCGACCGAGACGCCGCCCGAGGACGGGCTCTGGTCGCGGAACTGGGCTCACAGGCGCACTTTGCCGCAGGCGACGTGACCAGTGCTGAGGACGTGAGCGACGCGGTCGCCCTGGCTGGGGAGTCCGGTCCGCTGCGGGTGGTGGTGAACTGCGCGGGGATCGGCTGGGTGAGCCGGGTGCTGGCCCGCGATGGCACCCCACACGACCTGGAGACCTTCACCACCGTCATCTCGGTCAACCTGGTCGGCACCTTCAACGTGTTGCGCCTGGCCGCGGCCGCGGTGGCCCTGAGCGAGCCACTGGCGGACGGGGTCCGAGGGGTGGTGGTGAACACCGCCTCGGTGGCTGCTTTCGAGGGCCAGGTCGGACAGATCGCCTACTCGGCGTCCAAGGGAGGCATCGTGGGCCTCACCATGCCCGCCGCCCGGGACCTCGCTCCGGTGGGTATCAGGGTGGTCACCATCGCCCCGGGCCTGATGGACACCCCGCTGCTCGGGATGCTCCCCGAGCCGGCCAAGGCATCGCTTGGGGCCAGCGTGCTTTTCCCCCGGCGACTCGGCAGTCCCTCCGACTACGCCGAGCTGGTGGCTCACGTCTGCGCCAACGACTACCTGAACGGCGAGGTGATCCGCCTCGATGGTGGCCTGCGGATGCAGCCCAAGTAGGTCCGGTGGACAGCGGACGGGAGCCCGAGCCGGCCGACGGCATCCCTGACGCGGCCGCCGGATTGCCCAAGCCGCCCGCCGTGGCCGCCGAATTACGGGTCCGGCGGGGCGGTCGATCTGCTCGGGCGCAACCGGTCTTCGAGAGGCGCCCCGACTCCCCGCGGCGGCGGGTGGTCATGCTCTTGTTGATTACCTTGGTGGCTCTGATCCCGATCGCGGTCGGCCTGGTCGTGGGCCAGCTGACCTGAGGAATCAGCCCAGCCGGTTCGGCCGGTTGCGCCGCTTGGTGCGCCGTATCTGCACCGCGCGCCCCACCTCCAGGAAGGCGACAAACGCGGCGCCCAAGATGCTGGCGAACAGCAGGCTGAGTGCGAGTGGGAAGCGCCCGTGCAGGGTAATAAAGCTGACCTGCACGTCCCGGAGGTTCTGGAGGATGAAGATGAGCATCACCACCAGGAACACCAAGGCCGGGATCACGCGGGTCCACACCGTGGGGGATTTGGCAGTTGTCTCCATCTTGTGCAGGTCCGCCCGGATCCCACCTTCGGCTTGGCCCTCAACTGACGGATCTGGGCTCTCGACGGGTGATGCAGCCTCCCCGGCCACGGCCGACTCCTCGAAGCCTGAGCCATCCTGGTTTTCCGACCTGGTCATCCCCACATTGTACCTCCGGGCGCACCGTGACGAACCTACTGAGCCGAACGGGTGGCCCCCATTAGGATCGTGGCGATGATCCGCAGAGGCGAGGGACCTGAGAGCCACGACCTAGTGGTCATCGGGGGTGGACCGGGCGGGTACGCCGCGGCGCTGTACGGGGCGGCCGCTGGGCTCTCGGTGACGGTGGTGGAGAAGGACAAGGTCGGGGGGACCTGCCTGCATCGGGGATGCGTCCCGGCCAAGCAGTTCTTGGAGTCGGCGAGCGTTTTCCGCACCGTGGCGGGGGCCAAGGACTTCGGAGTGCAGGCCAGCCAGCCGACTGTCGACTTTGCCGCCGCGCAGGCCCGCAAGAACCGGGTGGTCGAGGGCCTGTGGAAGGGCCTGTCGGGCCTGATGCGCCAGCGCAGGATCGAGGTGGTGAACGGCACCGGGTTGCTACTTGAGGACCGGGTAGTCCGAGTCGCCGAGACCGGCCAGGAGCTTGCCGGGCGTAGCGTGATCCTGGCCTCCGGTTCGGGACCCCGCACCATCCCGGGATTTGAGGTGGACGGCGAGTTGGTGATGACCTCCGACGAGCTGCTCGACCTGGACCGCCTGCCGGGCTCGGCCGCGGTGATCGGCGGGGGAGCCATCGGCCTGGAGTTCGCCTCGATGATGTCGGATCTGGGGGTCCAGGTGAGCGTGCTGGAGGCGATGCCCAGCCTGCTGGCTGGCTGTGATCCAGATGTCGTGGCTGTGGTTGCGCGCTCGTTCCGCCGCCGTGGCGTCCAGGTGCGCACCGGGGTGGCAGTCACGGGCCACACCCCGGCGGAACGTGGCACGACTGTGAACTTCGAGGGCGACGGCGGTCCGGCCGAATCGGTGGCGGTGGACGCGGTGGTGATGGCAGTCGGTCGCCGCCCGCTCACCGAGGGTCTGCTGGCCGAGGGAACCGGGGTTGAGCTCGATGCCCGTGGATTTGTGGTGGTCGACGAGCACCAGCGGACCGGCGCCGAGGCGGTGTACGCAGTTGGTGACGTGGTGGCCACGCCCCAGCTGGCTCACGTCGGATTCGCCGAGGCGATTGTCGCGGTGAGGGACATCCTTGGTGAGCCAGCCGCGCCGGTGGACTACGGCCGGGTGCCGTGGTGCATCTACACTCACCCCGAAGTGGCTTTTGCTGGCATGACCGAGGCGGCGGCGCTGGAGACCGGATGCGACATCGTGGTGAGCAAGGACCCGCTCGGCGGCAACAGCCGGGCCCGGATCCTGGGCGAGATCGACGGCCTGGTCAAGGTGATCGCCGAGCGAGCCCCCGATGGGCGCGCAGGGCGCCTACTGGGGGTTCACATGGTCGGCCCCTGGGTCACCGAGCAGATCGGGCAGGGCTACCTGGCGCTCAACTGGGAGGCGACCCCCGACGATGTGGCGCACTTTATCCAGCCACACCCGACGCTGTCCGAGGCATTTGGCGAGACGGTGATGGCGATGACCGGGAGAGGACTCCACATTGGTTGACATAATGATGCCCCAGCTGGGTGAGACCGTCACCGAGGGCACGGTCACGCGCTGGTCAAAGGCAGTGGGCGAGGCGGTGGCAGAGGACGAGGTGCTCTTCGAGGTCTCGACCGACAAGGTGGACTCCGAGGTGCGCTCACCCGCGACCGGGTACCTTTCCGAGATCCTGGTGCCCGAGGGCGATACGGTGGACGTCGGGGTCAAGCTGGCGGTAATCGCCCCCGAGCCACCCGGCACCGCGCCCGCCGCCGCCCCGCCGCCCGCCGCCGCCCAGTCAGATGCCCTCCGGCGGCCGACAGATCCATGGGCGGCCTCTGAGGGCGCAGCTGCCGGCTACGACGGCGCCGGAGGAAGCTCCGGCAAGGGCGACGGCACAGGCCTGGTGCTCTCGCCGGTAGTGCGCCGGCTACTGGCTGAGCACGGCCTGGACCCGGCGTCAGTTGCGGGCACTGGGGCGGGGGGCCGGATCACCCGGTCAGACGTGCTCAGTGCGGTGGACCAACGGCGCGCCGCCCAGGTAACCGATAGCGCCGCCCAGTTCGCCGATAGCGCCGCCCCGCCAGCCCCGGCCCCGCCAGCCCCGGCCCCGCCAGTCCCCGCCCCGCCGGCCGACGTCCCGCCAGCTCCCGCCCCCAGCGGGGTGGAGCACTACCGTGCGCCACAGCCAACCACCCCCCCGGTGGGTGCCGGCCTGGTGCGCAGCGCGCCTCCCAGCCACTCGGCCGTGTCGGCGGGCAGCAGGGACGAGGTGGTCCCCTTCTCCAACATCCGCCGGCGCACCGCCGAGCACATGGTCCGCTCCCAGGCCACCTCCGCCCACACCCTGGTTGCCATGGAGGTGGACTTCGAGGGAGTGGAAGCGGCGCGGCGCAACCACAAGGATCGATTCTTGGCGGAGGAGGGGGTCAAGCTGACCTACCTTCCTTTCATCGCCAGGGCGCTGGCCGACGCTCTGACTTCCTTCCCCCACCTCAACTCCTCGGTGGGGGACGACTGCCTGATCGTCCACCGCGACCTGCACCTTGGCATCGCGGTCGACCTGGGCGAGGAGGGCCTGATCGTCCCGGTGATCCACGAGGCCGGGGACAAGCGGCTGCGAGCCCTGGCCCGCGAGTCTGCCGAGCTGGCGAGGCGGGCCCGGACCCGCAAGCTGGGCGCTGACGACATCTCAGGGGGAACTTTCACCATCACCAACCCGGGACCCTTCGGGACCTTCATGACCGTCCCGGTGATCAACCAGCCCCAGGTGGCCATCTTGTCCACCGACGGGGTCAAGCGCCGCCCGGTGGTGATCAAGATGCCCGACGGCAGCGAGGGCATCGCCATCCACTCGACCGGGATGCTGGCGCTCTCCTTCGACCATCGGGCGGTGGACGGGGCATACGCTTCGAGGTTCTTGGATCGGATGCGCGAGATCCTCCAGGGCCGCGACTGGGCACTCGAGCTCTGAGCGCGCCAGTGCTGCGCATCCGCTGGCTGGGCAGGGTCGCCTACGCCGACGCCCATGCCCTTCAGCGGGCGCTGCACGACCGCAGTGCCGACGACCACCTGCTCCTGCTGGAGCACCCCCACGTCTACACCCTCGGAGTGCGGGCGAAGCCGGAACACGTGCTGGTCCCGCCCGACCGGCTCGGGGCTGAGCTGATCAGGACCGACCGCGGCGGGGATGTGACCTACCACGGACCGGGCCAGCTGGTGGGCTATCCGATCCTCTCCGTGTCGACCCGACCAGGTGCTACCCCTGCCTTCGTGGCCTCGGTCGAGCAGGTGCTGATCGACGCCCTGGGCGACCTCGGCCTCCCGAACGCGGGGCGCCTCCCCGGCTACCCTGGCGTCTGGGTGGACTCGGGCGGAGCCAGCCCCCGCAAGATCGCCGCCATCGGGGTCCGCATGAGCAGGGGGCGATCCATGCACGGCTTCGCCCTGAACGTTGCGCCGGACATGGCTTATTTTGCCAAGATCGTGCCGTGTGGCATCCCGGACAGGCCGGTCACCAGCCTGGCGGCCGAGGGCCTCACGCTGAGCATGGCCCAGGTCGTCGACGCGGTCGCTGCTCGGGCGGCCGATGCGTGGGCGGTCGCTGCTCGGGCGGCCGATGCGTGGGGGCTGGGCGGCTGGGAGCGCCAAGACGTCGCCCGCCGCGGGGGCGCGCTGGTCGGGGGTGGGCACGGGTCGGGGGGCGCCGGAGAGCAAATTATTCAAATGGGGTTGCGAAAGCCCGACTGGCTGAGGGTAAAGGCGGACATGGGCCCGGCCTACCGCTCGTTGCGGGGGACGGTGCGGGGCCTCGGGCTGGTGACCGTGTGCGAGGAGGCGGGCTGCCCCAACATCTACGAGTGCTGGGCCGACGGCACCGCCACCTTTATGATTAATGGGGCTCGGTGCACCAGAGCCTGCGGGTTCTGCCTGGTCGACTCGGGGCGGCCGCAGGCGCTGGAGGCCGGGGAGCCCGAGCGGGTGGCCGATGCGGTGGCGCGCCTGGGCCTGGCGCACGCGGTGGTGACCGCGGTGGCTCGCGACGACCTGGCCGACGGGGGCGCGGGGGCGATGGCGGCCACGGTCAGCGCCATCCACGCCCGTTGCCCCGGGACCGCGGTGGAGGTGCTCATACCCGACTGCAAGGGATCGCCGGCAGCCTTGGGGGCCATCTTCGCCGCCCGTCCGGAGGTGCTGAACCACAACCTGGAGACAGTGGCTCGGCTCCAGCGAAGCGTGCGGCCCTCAGCCTCCTATGCCCGGAGCCTGGCGGTGCTCGGCCGAGCCGCGGCGTCGGGACTGGTGACAAAGTCCGGGATGATGGTCGGCCTGGGGGAGAGCTTCGAGGAGGTGGTCGGCGCGCTCGGGGATCTGCGCGGCGTGGGAGTCCGGATCGTGACCCTCGGCCAGTACCTGGCGCCCAGCGCCGCCCACCTGCCGGTCCGGCGGTGGTGGACACCGGCTGACCTGGACGAGCTCGGCGCGGCCGCCAGGATGATGGGGTTCGCCCACGTGGAGGCCTCCCCGCTGACCCGCTCCAGCTACCACGCCCGCCGAGGCGCGCAGGCCGCCGCCTCCTCCGCGGTGGCCGCGGCGGAGGTCGGGTGAGCCGGCAGGGCGGCGAGGCGCGGGCCGGGCGAATGGCGGCGGTGCGCCGGCGTATGGTCGAGGTCGGGGTAGAGGCGCTGCTGGTCTCGCTCGGAGCGGACCTGCCCTGGCTCACCGGCTACGAGGCCATGCCCCTGGAGCGGCTCACCATGCTGGTGCTTCCGGCCGACGGCGAAGCTACCCTGGTCGTGCCTGCTCTGGAGGCGCCCCGCGTCCGGCCCGACGACGCACTGTTCAGGCTGCGGCCCTGGGGGGAGACCGAGGACCCGGTGGGCATCGTCGCCGCCATGGTGGGCGGGCGGCGCAACCTGGCGGTCTCGGACCGCACCTGGGCGACCTTCGTCCTGGGCCTGCAATCCGCCCTGCCCGGAGCGGCCTGGGGCCCGGCCTCCCGGGTGACCGCAGGGTTGCGGGCGGTGAAGGACTCCGGCGAAGTGGCTGCGTTGCTTGCTGCGGCGGAGGCGGCCGATCGGGTCGCGGGGGCTCTGCAGGCCGACGAGGTCCGCCTGATCGGGCGCACCGAAGCCGCGGTCTCCGCCGAGCTGGGGGCGCGCCTGCGGGCAGAGGGCCACGAACGGGTCAACTTCGCCATCGTGGGGTCCGGCCCCAACTCCGCCAGTCCCCACCACGAGGCCGGTTCCCGCCGAGTCGAGCCCGGAGAGCTGGTGGTCTGCGACTTCGGCGGCATCCTCTCGCTCGCCGACGGCGAGCCGGGCTACTGCTCGGATATCACCCGCACTGTGGTCACTGGGGAGCCCAGCGCCGAGATAGCGGAGACCTACGCCGTCCTCCAAGCTGCGCAATCTGCCGCCGTGCGCCAAGCCCTCGTGGGCCGCTCCGGCGCCGCGGTCGACGCCGTGGCGCGAGCGGTGATCACCGAGGCCGGCCACGGGGGCCATTTCATCCACCGGACCGGGCATGGGATCGGTCTGGAGGAACACGAGGCGCCTTATTTGGTGGAGGGGAACGAGGTGGGGTTGAGCGCGGGGAATGCGTTCTCCATCGAACCGGGGATTTACCTGCCCGGCCGCTGGGGGATGCGCCTGGAGGACATCGTGGTGGCCACCGACGCAGGTCCCAATTCACTCAACCGTGCGAATCACGCCCTGGCGGTGGTGGAGGCGTGATCGGACCCGTCGCTCGGGCCGGCGGTCGGTTTGGACTCGTCGCTCGGGCGACCGTCCGTTCAGGCCTTGGCGAGGAAGGCGGGGACCAAGTGGTGCTCGGACACCGCCTTGAGGACCGCCAGCAGGTCGGAGTAGAGCCCTGGGGTCCAGTGCAACAAGATGATCGAGCCCGGGGCAAGCGGGCCGCTGTTCCAGGTCTCGATGCCCGAGCCGTCGTCCAGTGCGCTCCACATGATCATGGTGTCGAGCCCGGCCTCCCGGGCGGCGACCGCCACGGCATGGTTGACGGCGCCGTAGGGCGGCCGCCCGATCACCGGAGCGCTCCCGAACCAGCGCCGGTATGCCTGGTTGGTCCGCGCCCACTGGCCCTCGGCGTTCCCCTGGGAAAGGCCGGTCAGGTCTGGGTGGGAGTAGGTGTGGTTCTGGATCTGGCCCCCTGCGGAGACGAAGGACTTCCAGAAGCCCAGGTGCTCGGCGGCGGCCTCGGCGATCAGGAAGGTGGTGATCGGCAGGTGCTCGGATCGCATAACGTCGATCACCCGGTTGTCGGGGAAGTAGCCGTCGTCGATGGTTATATATACGTGTCGGTCAGCCGAGGGTCCGAAAAATTTGACCGGTACCGCGGTGCTACCACTGCCCGCTTTCACCGGCCGTTTGGCCGCCTGGGTCGCGGTGGTCCTGGGGAGCGTGGTGGGGGTAGCGCTTTGAACCGACCGCTCGGTGGTCTGCGTCTCAGGGGTGTTGTCCGGGCCTGCTTTGAGGGCCTTCATCGTCTGAAGATCGCCCTTGGTGGTGCTGATTAGCCGGCCCTCAGCGGGTCCTGCCATGGTGTGCAGCACTGTCTCCAGGCCCCCGCCGACCCCCACTGCAACCGACAGCGCGGCACCCAGGCGCAGCAGGGTCCGGCGGCTGACCAGGGGAGACTCGGGCTCTGTAGGGGGCTCCGGATCCCACGGCTGCTCGGAGCGGCGGTGTCCGGTCATGGGGTGCTAGGTGGACGGGTGCTAGGTGGACGGGTGCTCGGTGGTCGGGTGCTCCGTTGTCGGTTGGCCTGCCTCATGCTCACTTGACCCCCGACGCTCCTGCTTGGTTCCGCTGGGTCCTGCAATTCCTGGGAGTGCACGCTAGCCCAGGCATGAGACCGGCGCGGCGGAGGCCCAGCCCCCACAGGTGGGGCTACACTTCGGGTTGATTCAGCGGATGGTCTGAGGGGAGCGGACGATGTTCTGTGGTGCTTGCGGGGAGCAAAACCGATCGGGCGATCGTTTTTGTGTCGCTTGTGGTGCAAGGCTGACCGCCCCGCTTCAGGGTCCAGCACCGCAGGCCCCCCCGCCAGCCCCGGTGAGGCCCGACGCCCCAGTCAGGCCCGTGATCTCGGGCGGCCCAGGACGCTTTCCCGGCCTGAACCGCCAGCCGGCCGCGCCGCCGCCGGTGGGGTCGGGCGGTGACCCGGCTACTTTCACCCTGCCGAGCCTCAAACTCCCAGATTTAGGGGTAACGAAGCGGAGTGCCACCCTGGCGGCGAGGAACGGGCTGATCGTGGTGGTGGGCCTTTATGTGTTGGGGATCATCGCAGCGGCGATCGGGCTGTCCGCATTCAGCTCCTACTTCGGTTCGCACGGAGTCGGCTCGTGGCTTCGGGTGGGCGGGTACCTGGCGGGGGCAAGTCTGGGAGGCCACGTTGGGATATCGCGCGTCTACTCGGGCTCAACTTTATTCGGTGCCTACGGGAGCATCGGCGTCGGCTGGCAGGC
>JBOGGT010000156.1:0-23268 GCA_050744225.1 Acidimicrobiales bacterium
GGTGGACCTGGTCGGAGAGGAGGTGATCGTCAAGCACTGACTATCATCAAAACCAGTCACCCTGGGCACTGGGTCCACCTACATTTTCGGTGATCGTCAACCTACATTTTCCGTAATCCGCGACACCAGCACGCCCGACTGGCTGGGAGCCCGGAGCTGTATGCGAGCGCCCCGGCTGGGGGACCGTCCTGCATGCCTGGCTACCCGCGATTGTCCTGCTAGGCGTGGTCCTGGCCTGCCTCGGTGTCGGTGCAGTGTTGATAATCCTCCGGCTAATGAAGACCCGACGGGCCGTGGAAGGATTCGGTCCCCGAGTAACGCCCGGGAAGACAGCCTGCGAGCTTGCAGGCGAGCTGGGGATTCGCAGGCTGGTGGTGGTGGACGATCCCAGGACCTGTTGTTGTGTATGTGTCGGCCTGTTCAGGCCTCGAGTCATCATCTCCACCGGGGTGATCGCGGCGCTCGACGAGGCCCAGCTCCGCGCGGTGCTGGCTCACGAGGCATCCCACGCCAGTCACCGCGATCCGCTGCTCATCACCTTGTCCCGAGCAGCCGGGGCAGGGCTGTTCTTTGTCCCTCTGGCTCGCGGTCTTAGCCGGCTCTCCCTGGCAAGGGCCGAGATGGCTGCTGATGCGGCGGCCGTGGCGGTTGCTGGACGGGCTGCTCTGTGTGGCGCGCTACTGGCGCTCGATAAGGCGACACCGGCGGGAGGAGCCATGGCTCGTGTCGCGTCGGCCGAGGTCATCGACCTGCGCATCCAGGCACTGAAGGCCAAGTCCGTACCCAGGACTCACGAGCTTGAATGGCTCTTGGGCGCCGGCATGGTGGTCTTGGTGGCGATGAGCTTGGTAGTGACGGCCTGGGTCCGACCGTCTAACGACCAGCCGCCGGTCATCACACAAGTACACACCGTCTCGCCAAGCAGTCCAAAGAACCCCTTGCGTGTACCTGTCCCGTAGTAGTATGCTTGTCCCATGGGACCTCGGCGCCGGCTAGCACTCCTCATCGCCCCCCTTGGCGTGCTGGTCGGCGCGCTGGTTCAACTTGGTGGCTTGCCAGCGGCGGCGGCCGCACCGGCGCCATCGGTCGTGGTCGTCCCCGCAAGCGCTGGCTCGGCTAGTCCCAAGAATCTGTGCCCAGCGCGAACACAATGGTATCCTTTGTGGAGATAAACGCAATTGGCAACACAATCGCCATCAATGGCCATTTCTGTCTCTAGGAGCGCTGCCAACCTTGCCCGACAGAGACGCGAACGACGGCGCCGCTTATATACAAGATCTCCGTAGGCGCGAGGCCACCATGCTTCGTCGGCTGAGATCTGGCCAGTCTCGATTGGACGAGCACAAGGAGCTTCATAGACTTCGGGCCGAGCTCCAGCTGTTCAACGTCGCATTTCCCGTTTCCAACGGCAGTATCGTTTCTCGTAACGGATCCTTGGGTCCTGTTGTTACCGCCGTGTCTCTGGCCCAAATACAAGCCGCTTGCCAATGTCGAATTCTATGGCCCGGATGGCTTCCAGCCGGCCTCAGTCTGACGTCAAGCTGCATAATCCATCTTCACGCGAGAGCAGGTTACGCGCTACACTACAGTTCAGACTCCGATGGACGATCCATGAGCATCATTGGCGGTCCATCTGCAGCCTACGAGGAGTTGCGGGACAGGGGGGAGGAAATGCTTCCATCCGAATCCGCCACTCCCGCCATGACCATGCGTGTAACCCAAAACCATCTTAGCTCCCGTGTCCACGTCACAGTGGAGGATTTGACTCTGTTTGTTCAGGTTTGGGCAATGAGTCGAGACGTCGCTTTGACGATCGCTCGACATCTTAGCCCCGCGTAACGGCCCCGGACCTTCGGAAATGGGCCTCAGCTCCGAGATCAGCCCGTGAGGAACAATGGAGCCAGGAGTCACGCTATGCCCGCCAGAGCGGGGCCGTTCAGCGAACCATCTCACATCTCGATGCCCCGACCCGGGCTGTGTCCGTATCCCAACTCCGGCCCCCTGTGGCGAGGTCCTCTGACCAGTGCAGCGCGCTGGCGTGCGTCTCGCTGCTGGGCGAGGGCCTCGCGCACCTGGGCCTGGCGGGCGCCATCCGCCTCGGCCACCTGGGCGGGGCTCATGTGCGCGATGGCCGCTGCGCGGGCTTGGCTCATCTCATCGAGCTCCAGGCTCCACACCTCGGCTTGGGCGACATATGCCTCCCGGCGCCGGGCCAGGTCGTTATTGGCTGCGATGGCCACCTCACGAGCCTCGATGCGCCGGGTGAGCTGGGCCTCGTGGCGGCGGGCCTCGGCCTCGGCGGCGACCAGTCGTCCTGCCCGGTTCTGCTCGCCAGCGTGCCGGGTCCGTTTCCATCGGGCCAAGCAGGCCCGGCTCGAGCCGGTCAGCGCGGAAGTCGACTTCGGCTCGGCCAGCTCCCGAGGGCGCCCACCCGAACGGGCTTGGATGGTCCGCTTGCGCCGCGGGCAGCGCTCGGTCATCGTCGCCATTGGCCTCAGGCGTAGCGCCGCTGACCGCTTGGCCGGCCAGATCGCCGACCTGCTCGACAACACAAGCCAGCCTTCACCCTGAGCAATTATTCTCACAACCGAGGCCCCAAACCCTTTAGGAGTTGCCAAAACCCAGCCTCCATCAAAACCAAAGCGATTCACAGCGGCCCGGGCGCGCCACCAGCTTGAGGATCTTCGGTCGTTTGGCTGCTCGATCAGCCTGGCGCTGAGCGGCGCGCCCCGAATAAGTGCCCCGGCCACCGCTGCAGTTCACCTCCCGCGCGATCGTCGAGGTGGGACGACTCATCCGTCGAGCGATCTGGGCGAACGGCTCTTCCCGGGCCAGTCCCAACGCGATCGTTTCTCGCTCCTCCACACCCAACCGCACTCCCGGCATCAGTCCTCCTCGTTGGCTACCTCAGCCAGCCAGTTTGACAGGCTCGTAGCAACGACCGGTGGACCATGCCCGTTGATCGAGTAGCCGGTGTTCTCCTTCCCGGTCCTGGTTGGTCTGGGTCGCCTCTTGAAGCCCCGGCTGGTTGGTTGCCGGGGTCCTCATATCACCTCTCGATCCCCCGACCCGGCCGTGTCCGCTATCCCAACTCCGGGTCCCTGTGGCGAGGTCCCCTTACCAGTGCGGCGCGCTGGCGTGCGGCTCGCTCCTGGGCGAGGGCCTCGCGCACCTGGACCTGGCGAGCCCGGTCCGCCTCGGCGACCTGGGCCGCGCTCATGTGCGCAATGGCAGCTGTGCGAGCTTTGCCCATCTCGCCCAGCTCCAGGCTCCAGAGCCCACTGAGCCCTTAGCACCTTTCACCGCCGGGGGTAGCCCTCCTCGTCGTCCAGGTCCTCGTCCAGCTCCCAGCGTTCGGACAGCTGGGCCGCAGCATCAGCCCAGACGGCACTGTTTATTACCTGCTCCTTTGTCCCGCCCCGCCGGGCAATCCGGTCCAGGCGGGCTGTCGCGCCCCGCAGGCTTACCAACGGCGCCGGCGGGATGGGCTGCGTTCGACCAAGCCCGCCAGGAGCATGATGCCCAGCAGGCCCAGCAACAGCTTGCCCAGGCTCTGACATCCGCAGAGGATCTCCAACCCGAGTAGCCGCAGCCCCGACACAGGCCGGCCCGACACAAGTTGGCGGCGGTGAGTTCGCCGTGCCCCGACTCCGGCTACGAGGCCGGCCAGGAGCATCCAGACCCCGATGACCGGGAAGGCGGCTGATGCCAAGACCCCAGCGGCCACCAGTACTGCCCAGGGCTGCCGGAGCGCCAGGCCGGAGAGGGCATTGCTCGCCCTGACCCGGGTCGGATCGTGTCCGGTGCCTCCAGACACGGGTCCGGTGCTCCCAGGCCCCCAGGTGCTTCCCATGCCCCACCCACCTCCCGGCGCCCATCCGCTGCTTGACCCGCCCCGGTCCCAGTCCCAGTCCTCGTTCGGGTCTCGGGTGGGTCCAGGGTCGTGGCTGGTCCGTGGCGGAGCAGGCTCCGAGGGGCCGAGCGACGCGTCGTACTCTGCCCGCAGTTCGGGATCCGAGAGTGTCGCATAGGCCTGCTCGACCTGGCAAAAAAGGGGTGCCGTCCCGCCCACGTCCGGGTGCATCAGCCGGGCCAGGCGCCGGTATGCCGACCTGATCTCGACGTCGTTCGCCGCTGGGGTGAGGCCCAGCACCTGATAGAAGGTGCTCACCCCGGTCTGTATCAACTCCCTACCTCCCGCGCAGTGCCTGCAGCAGTCTCCACACACTCAACGTCGGCAGTTTAACCTCCGGGTGTAACACTCAACTTGGGGCTGGCGGGGACGCACGGCGCGATGGTGGACACCGAGCTTGGAAAAAATTGAGCAAGTTCCTTGGAAAGTCTTGTGCCCACCCGAGCCGGTGCCGCCCACGGCATCGACCCGCGCGCCTGGCAGGCCGAAGCGGTGGGCGTCCCGAGTTAGAGTGGCGTTGGCCCTTGACACCCGGCCGGCGCTCTGCGGGAGTCCTCTTTGTACTTGTAACGCGGTTCGTGCCGCGTTCATACACAGGAGCAGGGTGTGCGAAAAGGTCGAAGCTTTCGAGTTGCGGTGGGGCTGGTCGGGCTGGCAGTTGCCGCCGGGGCGTGCGGATCAGCCGGTTCGGGGGGCGGCCAGGCGGGGAACGCCAACTCCTCGGCAGCGCCGGTCAGGGCGGGTCCGCCGGGGACGGTCAGCTGGACTCGCACGGTACCCGGATCTGTCGGACCGGAGGGGTTGGTGGCCGAGGGTGGCAAGGTCTACGCCGCCGCCGGAACCGCAGTGTTGGCCCTCGACCCAGCGAGCGGAGCTGTCCTGTGGAGTCACACCGAGCCGCACGCCACCTACAACCATGTCTTTGCGGCACCCTTCGGGCTGGTGGTCGATGGTTCGGTCGAGAGCTACCAGGCGGGCATCGACACCATCCCGGCCTCGAACTTCGTGGAGGCGTTCACCACCTCTGGCAACCTGATCTGGCGCAAACCTTATGCGAACATGCTCTACGGCCTGGGCGCTGGGGCGGACGGAGCGCTGTTGGTGACCCTGGATGTCGGGGTGGGTGGCGAGGACATCGTCATCTCGCCGACCGGTGCGATGCGCAGCTCCCCGTTCGACTACGGCGGTGACCTGCCGACCGCCAACCCAGTGCTGAACGACCTGGTGATCACCGGGTCTCGTGCCTTCATCCCGGTCATCCCGCCCACGGGGTCCCCCGCCCTGCTGACGATCGACCCCCTCACTGGGATGGCCGGACCAGGGGCAGTCGACATCAACCTGCCGGCGAGCATTTTCGCCTACGCGGGCGAGAGCCTTCTGAGGGTTGTGGATGGCCCGGGGTCGGAGTTGGCTGTGGTATTCGCACCCTCTGGCAATCCTGCCGGTGCGCAGACGTTCCTGGTCGACCCGAGCACGGACAAGGTGGTCGGCCAAGCCGCCCTCGATGTGGTCGCCAGCACGGGCAAGGCGTGGGTCGCGGGCAACGGGGACACCGCCGCGGTCATGAGCCCCGCCGCGAGCATCTCGTGGAAGGACCCGATGTCCACCGCCAGCTTTGTCGGCTCGGTCGGCTCGACCCTGGTCTACACTGACACCTCCGGGGGCGACAACGGACTCCTTCCCGTTCCAACCTCTGGCTACCAGCTGGTCGGGATATCCGCTGGGGACGGGCACCAGCTCTGGAGCCAGCCATTTCCCGGCAGTGTCAACCTGACGCTGGATATGTCGCAGCTGCCGGTGGCGGTATCTGTCGGAAGCAACGTAATCCTGGCCGCAACGCCTGGAAACTTCAGCCTCCATACTGGTTTGTTGCTGGGTGTCCAGGGATGAATCCAGCAGGGATGAGCGTCTCGCGTCGGGCATCGTCGCAAGGTTGATTCCCAATCCGTCTTCCAAGAGTTTGCGCTGCCGGTCGGGAAACCCTCGGAGGTCCAGTATCCTTTTGCATAGTGATTGCCATGCGATCATTCGTGGGCGCTTCTGGGGGCCGGGGTGTTGGGCGCAACCGGACCAGATTCTTCGGGGCGACCGCCCTTGGCTCGCCCGATCAGCAGGTCCGCAACCAGACCGGTCCACCCCGTCTGGTGCGATGCTCCCAGCCCAGCCCCGGTGTCGCCGTGGAAGTACTCGTAAAACAACAGACGGTCCGCCCATCCCGGCTCACCACCGAGCAGCTCGCTCGCTCCGAAGACCGGTCGACGGCCGTGGTCGTCAGCAAGAAACAGGCTGATGAGCCGCTCCGAGAGTTCGTCTGCCACTTCGCTCAGGGTCAGCGCAGTTGCCGAACCGCTGGGCATGGCCACCCGCAGCTCGTCCCCGAAGTAGCCGGCGAACTTGCGCAGCGCCGAGATCACCAGGTAGTTGACCGGGAACCAGACCGGGCCTCGCCAGTTGGAGTTTCCTCCGAAGGCACCCGAGGTCGACTCGCCCGCCTCGTAGTCCACCGAAGCGAGTATCCCTCCGATCTGGACACTGAACGGGTGTTCCCGGTGGCTGGCCGCCACCGAGCGCAGGCCGTGGGTGGAGAGGAACTCGCCCTCCGCCAGCATGGTTTGAAGGATCCGCTCCAGGCGTGGGGGGCTCACCACCGAAAGCAGCCGGGACTCGCCCTCCCCGCTGGCGTGGCAGTGTCCGATCACGTCGGCGTACTCGGGCTTGTTGGTGACGAACCAGTTCAGGTGCAAGGCAAAAGCCGGCATCGCCTCCTGGGCGCGGCTTGACAGGACCGTGACCGCTCCAAGGGGCAACAGGCCCACCATGGAGCGGACCCGAAGAGGGACTATCTCCCCGTCCTGGCGGTGCAGCACGTCGTAGTAAAAGCCGTCGGCCTCGTCCCACAGCTCCTTGTCCTGCATGGCCGCGGCGACATAGGCAAAGTGCTCGATGAACTTGGTGGCGAGGTCCTCGTAGGTGGGATCCTGCTCGGCCAGGATGAGGGCGATCTCCAACAAGTTGAGGCAGTACATGGCCATCCAGGCGGTGCCGTCGGACTGCTCCACGTGTCCTTCGTCGGCGGTGATGGTGTCGCGGTCGAATGCCCCGATGTTGTCCAGGCCCAAGAAGCCGCCCTGGAAAACGTTGTTGCCTTCCAGGTCCTCCCGGTTGACCCACCAGGTAAAGTTGATCAGCAGCTTGTGGAATATCCGCTCCAGGAAGTCGAAGTCCGTGGCTCCATCCAGCTGGAATACCTTGATTGCCGCCTCAGCCTGCACCGGCGGGTTTACGTCGGAGAAGGACCACTCATACGCCGGCAGCTGGCCGTTGGGGTGCATGTACCATTCACGGCAGAGCAATATCAGCTGTTCCTTGGCGAGCACCGGGTCGACGTGCGCGAGCACCATGCAGTGAAAGCAAAGGTCCCACGAGGCGTACCAGGGATATTCCCACTTGTCCGGCATCGAGATTATGTCAAAGTTCTCCAGGTGCTGCCAGGTGGCGTTACGCCCCGACCAGCGCTCCGCCGGCGGGGTCGGCCCTGCCGGGTCCCCCCGGAGCCACCGGCGCACGTCGTAGTGGTAGAGCTGCTTGGACCACAGCATTCCGGCGAAGGCCCGCCGGGCGATGTTGGCCCGCTCGGGCTCCAGACCCCCGATCAGGGGGGCGTAAAACTGGTCGGCTTCGGCCCGGCGAGCGGCCAGGACTTCTGAGAAATCTGCCCCGAGCCCAACTGGTCGGCGACCCGCCTCCGTCGGCGCCTCCGTCGGCAAGCCTGTCGGCGAGTAGCGCAGGTCGATCACGCGCTGTTCCCCAGGCCCCAGCGCAAGCTGGTACCACAGTGCAGCCTTGGTTCCCCGCTCGTCCGGGTTGACCGTTGGGGTGCCGGAGACCACGTGGCCGCCGATCCCGTCCTTGGGGAACCGGGTCGAGCAGGGTTCCCCGTAGAGGCGGGTGGTGTTGGTCTCGTTCTCGCAGAACAACACAGTTGGCCCGCCCGCTGTTGGCCCGCCCGACCCGACCAGGGTGCGGCGACCCAGGACTGCGTGGTCTGCCACGATGCTCGGTCCCTCCCCGCGGTACAGGTCGGGCTTGGCCGAGCGGGGGTCGTCGATCCCCCACGACCACACGTTGCGCGCCCACAGGCTGGGCAGCACGTGGAGTGCCGCCGGCTCGGGGCTCCGGTTGGTGACGCTGAGCCGGATGCAGATGTCGTCGGGGGCGGCCTTGGCGTATTCGGCGACTATGTCGAAGTAGCGGCTCTCCGCGAGCACCCCGGTGTCCTCCAGCTCCAGCTCAGGCTCGAACTTGGAGCGCTTGCGATTGCCCTCCACCAGGGCTTCGTAAGGAAAGGCCTCCGTGGGGTACACGTACCGCCAACGCATGTAGGAGTGCGTCGGGGTGGAGTCCTCGTACCACCAGTATTCCTTGGCGTCCTCGCCGTGGTTGCCCTCGGGGCCGGCAAGGCCGAAGATGCGTTCCTTCAGGATCTGGTCCACCCCGTTCCAGAAGGCGAACCCGAAGCACAGGTACTGGTGGTCGTCGCTGATGGCGCCCAACCCGTCCTCGCTCCAGCGGTAGGCCCGGGAGCGGGCGTGATCGTGGGGGAACGAGGCCCAGGCATCGCCGTCGGAGCTGTAGTCCTCGCGTACCGTCCCCCAGGCCCGTTCGGCCACGTAGGGGCCGTAGCGTAGCCACCCCGCCCGGTCGGATCCCAGCCGCTCGCGCTCCGGATCGAGGCCGGGTTGGCTCATCAGGCTCTCCACCCTAGCTCCGCTGAGGCGGGCCTAAGCCACCGTGAGGCGGGCATCCGGTGGGCGCAGCAAACGGCGCGGAGCGGGGGGTCTGGCCGGAAGTCGGCGATGTCGCTGGCGGCATGGACCGCGCCCTTGAACGGTCGACAAACGTGGGCCTTGGGATTTGGGGTACCATCGGCCGATGTCGCTGCGGGTCGAGTGGGTGGGGTACGGTCGCGCCGCCGCCGATGCGCTCCGAGTGGCGATCAGGGCGGCAAAGGGCGACGACCCCCTGGCAGCGGTAACCGTCGTGGTCGCCTCGAACCACGTGGGTGTCGCCACCCGGCGGCTCTTGGCGTCGGGCAGGCTCGGGCCGGTCTGTAGTCGCGGCACCGGCCTGGCCTCGGTGACTTTCCTTACTGCCTACCGTTTGGCAGAGTTCCTGGGCGCTCCGAGGTTGGCGGAGGCAGGTCGCCGCCCGGTCTCCACCCCGGTGATCGCCGCGGCGCTGCGGGCTGAGCTGGACGAGGGCGGCGGTCTATTCAGCTCAGTGGCCAAGCACCCGGCCACCGAGGCGGCACTGGTCCAGGCTTATCGCGAGCTTCGCGACCTTTCCGAGCCCGCGCTCTCCGTCCTTGAGCGGGCGAGCCCACGCGCGTCCGAGGTAGTCCGGCTGCATCGAGGCGCTCGGCGGCGTCTCCAGCCGGCCTGGTACGACGAGGAGGATCTCATGACCGCTGCTGCGGGCGCGATCGGAGCTGTGGCCACGCTCGGAGCGGTCATCGTCTACCTGCCCCAGCGAATTTCGCTTCACGCCACGCGCCTGTTTGCCGAGGTCGAGGTGCGCGTCATCGCCGGAACCACCGGCGATGCCCGGGCCGACGCCGGGGTCTTAGAGTCTCTCCGCCGGCTCGGCTCTTCCGAATCCCCGACGGTCGGGTTTCGTAGCGTCACCGGGACGGGGCGTACGCGCATAATAACCACATCGGATGCCGATGAAGAGGTGCGCGAGGCGATACGCGCCGTCCTGGAGGCTGCCCGTGAAGGGACTCCGCTCGATCGCATCGCCCTGCTCTACGCCAGCCCGGCGCCCTACGCCCGGATTGTCTATGAACAGCTTGGAGCGGCCGGCATCCCGAGCAACGGCAGCTCGGTCATCCCGCTTCGTGACCGAGTCGCCGGACGGGCGCTGCTGCAGCTCCTGGCGCTGTCCGAGGGCAACTTCGGGCGGGCCGACCTGTTCGCCTGGCTCGCTGGCGCCCCCTTTCTTGATCAGGGTCGCCTGGTGCCGGTCGCGGTTTGGGAGCGGCTGTCTCGCGAGGCGGGGGTCGTATCGGGCCGCGAGCAATGGGACAGTCTGTGCGAGCGGCTGTCCAAGGAGTACGAAGCCAGGGCAGTGGAGGCGGAGCAAGACCCGGGTGCTCCTGACTGGCGTGCTCAGAGCTACCGCAAAGCGGCTCGCCAGGCGCGAGGGCTGCGGTCGTTCGTGCTGGGCCTGATCGACGAGCTGAAGGGCTCCACTCCCCCTCGCAAGTGGAGTGAACACGCCAGCTGGGCTCGCCAGCTGCTCAGGTCACTGCTCGGCACCGCGCACCTCGCCGGCAGCGGGCGCTGGCCACCAGCAGAAGCCAAGGCCGCGGACCTCGCCGGCAGCGGGCGCTGGCCACCAGCAGAAGCCAAGGCCGCGCAAAAGGTGGGGTCGGCGCTGGATCGCCTGGCCACTCTGGATGCCGTGGAGGGCGCGGTCGGCCTCGATACCTTCGCTCGGACTCTCGCCGTGGAGTTGGAGGGCGACCTGTCTCGTGTCGGCCGATTCGGCGAGGGGGTCCTCGTCGGGTCGGTTCGGATGGGGGTGGGACTCGATCTCGACCTGGTGGTGGTCCTTGGCCTGGCGGAGGGCAGCTTCCCTGCTCCGGTGGGTGAGGACTCCTTGCTATCGGACCGCGACCGTGCCGCGACGGGGGGCGAGCTCCCCCTGCCTTCCGAGCGGGTTCAGAGCGAGCATCGTGAGCTGCTTGCCGCCCTCGCGGGGGCGGACAGGCAGCTGCTCTGTGTGCCACGGGGGGACATGCGCCATGGCGGGGATCGTGTCCCGTCCCGATGGGTGCTGGCGATCGATTCCGAGACCGACGGTGGGAACCGGCGGGCCGGGCAGCCATCGAACAGCGGCCATCGGTGGTGGCGCGAGGTGGCGTCTTTCGACGCGGGGTTGCGTGGCATGAGCTTCCCGGCCACCGCGCAGGAGCACCGGCTGGCATCGATGCTTGCCTCTCCGGTCGGACCCCCAGTGCTCGCAGACCCCATCTTGGAGGTCGCGGTGGAGGTCCTCGGTGCCCGGCGGAGCAATTGCTTCACCCGCTTCGACGGCAACCTTTCTGGCCTTGCGATTGGCTCGCCTACCTCTCAAGTAGTCTCTGCCACTCGGTTGGAGAGCTGGGCCGAATGTCCGTTCGCGTACTTCGTGGGCCAGATCCTGGCCGTCAAGGTAGTCGAGAATCCCGAGGAACAGCTGGAGATCACGCCCTTGCATCGCGGCTCGCTTGTCCATCTGGTTCTCGAACGTTTCATCGCCGAAGTGCTGGCTAGGCCTCCCGCCGATCAGCCCCGGCCGGATCAGGCGTGGTCGAAGGCCGACGGTGAACGCCTGGCGGTCATAGCCGGCGAGTTGTCCAGCGAGTACGAGTCCCAGGGCCTGACTGGACGCCCCGTCTTCTGGCGTCGGGACCAGCGCCGGATCCTTGCCGACCTGGAGCGGTTCCTGGTCGCAGATAGTGATCGTCGTCGTTCGCAGGGCACCCGGCCACTCGCGGCCGAGATGGCATTCGGGATCCCGGGGGCGGTCCTGGGCTCAGTGTCGCTTGGGTTGTCCGACGGTCGCGCCCTGCGCTTCCGTGGCATCGCCGATCGGGTTGACCGGGCGGGGGATGGGACCCTCCACGTGATGGACTACAAGACCGGCGGGTCCGATAGGTTCAGGGGGCTTTGCGAGGCGGACCCCGACCTTGGCGGTCGCAAGCTTCAGCTGGCGGTTTACGGGGCCGCGGTCCGTCATTACTACGGGGTCCCGGATTCTGCGGTGCGCAGCGAGTACTGGTTCGTGTCGGCCAAAGGAGGGTTCGAGCAGGTTGGCTACCTGGTAACCCCTGCCGTCATGGCGCACGTAGGGGAGACCTTGGCGATCGTGGTCAAAGGCATCGAAGCGGGCGTGTTCCCCAGCCACCCCTCTGCCTCCGGTACCGCGCCGGGGCGGGTCGAGTGCCCCTTCTGCGATCCCGATGCCCTCGGCGTCAGCGAGCTGCGCCGATCCTGGGAGCACAAGCGATCCGACCCGGCTTTCGCTCTCTTCGCGGAGCTGGCTGAACCCCTGGCGGCCGGCGGCTCCGACTCAGAGGGGGTGGGCGATGCCTGAGCACCCGCCGGTTCCAGACCAGGACTCCAGGGAGCGGATAGCAACAGACCTGGGCAGGACCTTGTTCGTCGAGGCCGGAGCAGGCTCGGGCAAGACCAGCGCCCTGGTGGCGCGGGTGGTCGCACTGGTCAGGACCGGGGTCGCGGAGCTGGCCAACATCGCGGCCATCACCTTCACCGACAAAGCAGCCGCCGATTTGCGCGACCGTGTTCGACGCGCGCTGGAGGATGCTGCGGCCACCGACCCGTCCGGCGACGCGGCCGGGCGGTGCCGATCTGCGGTCGAAGCGCTCGACGGGGCGGCATTCGGCACTCTTCATTCCTTCGCACGGCGTATCCTGAGCGAGCATCCGGTCGAAGCCGGCCTTCCCCCGCGGATCGAGGTGCTTGACGAGGTGGCCTCGGGCGTCGAGTTCGAGCGCCGCTGGGGGACCTTCCTTGACACCTTGCTCGCCGATGCCTCACTCGAGCGGACCATCTTGGCCCTGCTTGCCTGCGGGGTGAAAGCCGCTGCCCTGCGCCAGCTGGCCCAGGCGTTTGACGACAACTGGGACCTGGTGGACGAACGGGTGCCGGAGACTGCAGCGGAGCCGCCCAGCGCCCACGCAATGCTGGCCCCGGCCCTTGCAGGGATCGACCAGGTCATCGCCTGGCAGGGGGCCTGCCGTGAGCCGGGTGACAAGCTCTATGGTCGCCTCGACGAGATCGCCCGCTACGTTCAGCGGCTGCGCTCGTTCGACGACGAGGTGGAGTTGCTCGAGGCGTTGGCATCGGGCAACCGGCCGACCTTCAAGGTGGGCAATCACGGCAAGAAGGAAAACTGGGATCTGGACCTGAGCCAGTTCAGAGCCCAGGTGAGCGCCGCGGCTGGTCCTTTGTCAGACCTGGCCTCGGAGGTCTCCGGGGCCTGCGCCCGCCGGCTGGCCTGCGCCATCCGGGGTTTCACGCTGGGGGCCGCCAACGAGCGGCGGGCTGCGGGGCGCCTCGAGTTCCACGACCTGTTGGTCCTGGCCCGCCGGCTGTTGCGCGACCCGGTGCATGGGCCGGCGGTGCGGGCACAGCTTCACGCCAGGTACCAGCGGGTGCTGTTGGACGAGTTTCAGGACACCGACCCGATTCAGATCGAGCTCGCGGTGCGCATAGCGGCCGCAGCGCCTTGCGAGGAGTCATCCGGATCGAAGCCCTGGCCAGAGGTGGCGGTCGCGCCGGGACACCTGTTTGTGGTCGGCGACCCCAAGCAGTCGATCTACCGGTTCCGCCGTGCCGACATTGAGGTCTATCTCCTGGCGCAACGATGCTTCGCACTCGAGGGGGCCGGCGCGGTGGAGCTGAGCACCAACTTCCGCACCAACGCTGGCGTGATCGGCTGGGTCAACCAGGTGTTCGCCAGCCTCATGGCTGAGAGTCCCGGCTCGGATGCGCCGTCAACCCCTCGACCAGAGTACCGCCCCCTCAGCACCGTGCGGGATTTGCCGCCGGTGGGTGCCGCGGTCTCTGTCCTCGGAAGGAACGCACATCCCGCGGGGACGACGGCCGCCGAGGTGCGTGCTGCAGAGGCGGCACAGGTGGCAGCCGTGGTCGCCAACGCCATCCACGAGGGCTGGTCAGTGGGTGATCGATACTCGCCACGCGGCTGGCGACCCGCCCGATTCAGTGACGTGGCGGTTTTGGTTCCAGCCCGCACTTCGCTACCATTTCTCGAGGACGCATTCGACCGAGCGAGCATTGCCTTCCGGACCGAGAGCGGTTCGCTGGTCTATGCCACACGGGCCGTGCGCGACCTGTTGATGGTACTGAGAGCGATTTCTGACCCGAGCGACCACCTGCGGATTGTTTCAGCCCTGCGCACGCCGCTCATGGGTTGCGGAGATGACGACCTGTTCCGCTTCAAGGTTCAGTGTCAGGGCAGGTGGAGCTTCTTGGACACCCAACCGGATACGGTCCCGTTCGACAATCCGGTCCGGTCGGGTCTTGCCTACTTCCGCTCGATCTATGACCAGCGCTATTGGAAAGCCCCTTCGGAGCTGCTTGACCAAGTGGCGCGCGACCGGCGCGCCTTCGAGCTGGGCTTCTCCGACCGCCGAGCACGCGACGTGTGGCGAAGGCTGCGATTTGTGATCGACCAGGCACGATCGTGGAGCGAGGCCACCGGCGGAAATCTGCGCCAGTACCTTACTTGGGTCGAACGCCAGAGCGGTGAGGGTGTACGGGTCACCGAATCAGTTTTGCCCGAGACTGATGACGATGCGGTGCGGATAATGACGATCCACGGGGCCAAGGGCCTTGAGTTCCCGATCACGATCGTGTCGGGGATGTCCAGCGCACCCGGGGGGGCCAGGGCAAGTGTCCAGGTGGTCTTTCCTCCGGCCGGGCCGCCCGGCTACCGCTTCGGTACCGCGGTAAAGACTCAGGAGTTCACCGGCCGGCTGTCCGTCGAGGAGCAGATGGACAGAGACGAGCGCATCCGCCTGCTCTATGTCGCGTGCACCCGGGCACGGGACCACTTGGTCGTGTCGTTGCACCGTGTCATCCACAAGTCGGTCCCCAACCTCGACAGGCGGACCGGTGCCGAGGCGCTCGTTGCCGGGATGGGTGCGCTCCTCGACCAGGTACCGGACGGGGTAGGCCCTGATGCAGCGCCCGCAGCCCCCGCCGGAGCAGTTCCGCTGCCGCTTCAGCCGCTGCCGCCAATGAAAGAGTGGTCGGCTGAGCGTGAGCTCATCCTGAGCCGCTCCGCTCGTCCCACCGCGGTCGCGGCGACGGCTCTCACCGAGGAGGGTGGACCGGACTGGGGAGTCGATGTCGGTCGTCCCCCCCCCGACCCCACCGCCGCCCCCGACGCCACTTCCGCCCCCGACCCCACCGCCGCCCCCGACCCTGCCGCCACCGCCGGTCCCGCCGCCACCGCCGCCCCCGACCCCGGGTTGCAGAAGAGGCCACGTGACCTTGATCTGCCACCGTGGCTCAAGGGACGGTACGGGACCGGCGTCGGCCGAGCGGTGCATGGCGTGCTCCAGACGGTCGACTTGGCCACCGGAGCGGGGACTGAAGCAGCCGCGGCTGCCCAGTGCGAGGCGGAGGCAATCCCCGGCCGGACCGACGACGTCGTGAGGTTGGTCCGCCACGCCCTGGGATCTCCCTCGGTGATCGAGGCCGCTCGATGCCCACACTGGCGCGAGCTCTATGCGTGCATCCCGATCGACGGGCGCCTGCTGGAAGGCTACGTCGACCTTCTCTACCGGGGTCCCGATGGGTTGGTGGTCCTTGACTACAAGACGTCCGCCAGCTCCGATCCCGGTGACTCGTCCCGGCGCGTGAGGGCCTACCGACTGCAGGGCGCCTCCTATGCGCTGGCCGTGGGTGCAGCAGCCGGCGAGCCGGTGATTCGGGTCACCTTTGTCTTCCTGACCGCCCTGGCAGCCTTCGAGCGCGACCTGCCAGATCTCGATGCTGCCGTCGCCGACGTCCGCGCCCTGGTCCAAGCCGGTCATGAATTGACCACGAACTAACCACAGGCGATCACAGCACCGCGTCACCCCCGTCAGCCATTTGGGGCGGCTCAGAGTTCGCGTTCGTAGACATACATCAGCGCCCCGCCTTCGCCTCCTGTTCGGTTGGTGAATCCCAGACTCTCGTAGAGGTGGCGGGCAGCGACATCGGGCTCGTCAACGCCGATATCCATCGTGTCGGCGCCGCGGGACCGGGCCTCGGAAAGAGCCGCCTCCATGAGGGCCCTTCCCAGTCCCTGCCCGCGCCGGTCGGGCCTTACGTAGAGCTCGGCCAGGTAGCACTCGGCGCCGGTGCTCCAGATGGCGGCTCGGAATCTGAGCACGGCCAGCCCGGCGGGTCGGTCACCGGCCAGCCCGGCGGGTCGGTCACCGGCCAGCAAAACGACCGTGTCACCGCCCGCCGTGAGCCCCTCGATCCGTTCGGCCAGTGCGGCTGGGCTCGGCGTGGGCTCACCGAACTCAGCGTTGAAATCGTGTAGCAACTGCCCGATCGCGCCGACGTCTCCCGAGCCAGCCACACGGACAGGGTGGGTCATGTGACCCATATCGTATCAGAGAGCGCTGGCTCTTGAGGTTCGGAGAATGGTTGGCTGAACGACTGGGTCCTCAGCTCGTCCTCGGGGTCCCACGACACGAGCTTCGACCCCGAGCTGGTGGCGGTGGGACGCTGCGGGATCACCGACCAGCGAACCCGGCTTGTCTGCGTCTCTGCTCACAACCACGCAGGGAGCTGTCAGTTCGTCTCCCGGGACACCGTCGCTCAGGTGCTCGAGTTCTACGAACCGCCGGGGAGCTTTTGATCCGCTCCACCAGACCCGTCTACTGCGTCACTCCTCCGCCAGGACGGCAAGGTCAACAGGTCGTCGTCCACTGGGGATAGATGAGTGCGTCAACGTCCGGCACCCCGGAGCGGCTCGACGGAGCTGCGCCAGCCTGGCCGAAGTGTGCACGAGCGTCGCGTGACCATGGGTAGCTAGATGTCGTAGTAGAGCATGAACTCCCAGGGATGGGGGCGTAGGCGGACTGCGTCGATCTCGGCCACACGCTTATAGCTGATCCAGGTGTCGATAAGGTCGTCGGTGAACACGCCGCCGACCTTCAAGAACTCCTGGTCCGCCTCCAGGGCGGCCAGCGCCTCGTCCAGCGACGCCGGTACTTGGGGAACGGCGGCCAGCTCCTCGGGGGGCAGGTCGTAGAGGTCCTTGTCCATCGGCTCGGGCGGCTCGATCCGGCGCTGCACCCCGTCCAGGCCGGCCATGAGCATGGCGGAGAAGGCCAGGTAGGGGTTGCAGGAGGGGTCGGGGCAGCGGAACTCGACCCGCTTGGCCCGAGGGCTCTTGGAGTACAGCGGTATCCGGCACGCGGCGGAGCGGTTGCGCTGGGAGTAGACCAGATTCACCGGGGCCTCGTAGCCGGGGACCAGGCGCTTGTAGGAGTTGGTGGTCGGGGCGGCGAAGGCCAGCACGGCGGGAGCGTGGGCCAGCAGGCCCCCGATGTACCACCGGCCCAGGTCGGAGACCCCCGCGTAGCCGGTCTCGTCGTAGAACAGCGGCTCGCCGCCGCGCCACAGCGACTGGTGGCAGTGCATCCCCGAGCCGTTGTCCTGGAACAGGGGCTTGGGCATGAAGGTGGCGCTGCGCCCGGCCCGGCGAGCCACGCTCTTGACCACGTACTTGTACAGCATGAGCTTGTCCGCCATGGCAAGTAAGGTATCGAAGCGCATGTCGATCTCCGCCTGCCCCGCAGTCGCCACCTCGTGGTGCTGCACCTCGATCTCGATCCCCAGGGACTCCATCACCAGGATCATCTCCGAGCGCAGGTCCTGGAAGTGGTCGGTGGGCGGCACCGGGAAGTAACCCTCCTTGTGCCGCGGCTTGAAACCCAGGTTGGGACCCTCGTCCTTGTTGGTGTTCCACTGGCCCTCGATCGAGTCCACCGAGTAGCTCGAGGAGTGGCTGTCCTGGCCGTAGCGCACGTCGTCGAAGATGAAGAACTCCGCCTCCGGGCCGAAGTAAGCCGTGTCGGCGATCCCGGTGGTGGCCAGGTAGTCCTCGGCCTTGCGGGCCACGTAGCGCGGGTCCCGGGAGTAGGCCTCGCCGGTGATCGGGTCATGCACGAAACAGTTCAGGTTCATCGTGGGGTGCTCCCTGAACGGGTCCAGCACGACGGTGTTGGGGTCGGGCAGCAGGATCATGTCCGACTCCTGGATCTCCTGGAATCCCCGGATCGAGGAGCCGTCGAAGCCGAAGCCCTCCTCGAAGACATCCTCGGTCAGCTGGTGGGTCGGCACCGAGAAGTGCTGGGTGAGCCCAGGCAGGTCGCAGAAGCGCAGGTCCACGATCTGGACCCCTTCGTCCTTGGCGAGGCGCAGCACCTCGGCCGGCGTACGTTGCTGCACTGTTGGCTCCTCCACTCTGTTCGGATGGCTCGGGCTTGCACGGCACGACAAAATGACTGGCCAAAGGCTCGCCCAGCGCGGTGTCACCGACGTTGCACTTGTGTGAACAGCGTGTTAAGGCGGCCGAGCCCGGGCCGATGATCTGCGAGACTAGCCCACATGCAGACCCAACAGGACTACGTGCTGCGCACCGTGGAGGAGCGCGGCGTGCGATTTGTCCAGCTCTGGTTCACCGACGTGCTCGGTGTGCCCAAGGCGGTGAGCGTCACTCCCGCCGAGATGCAGAACGCCCTGGAGGAGGGGATGACTTTTGACGGCTCGGCGATCAACGGGTTCTCCCGGGTTCACGAGTCCGACGTGCTCGCCCGCCCGGACCCCAAGACCTTCCAGCTCCTGCCCTGGCGCAGCGACGACACCCCGGTGGCGCGGGTGTTCTGCGACGTGCTCAACCTGGACGGCTCGCCCTTCGAGGGCTGCCCACGCCACGTCCTGCGCCGGGCGTTGGACCGGGCCGCCGAGCGGGGATTCTCCTTTTTTGCTGCCCCGGAGATGGAGTATTTCTACTTTGCCGACGCGGACCCCTCCAGGGCGCCGCGCCCGATCGACACCGGTTCGTACTTCGAGCTGACGGTGGCGGACCTGGCCAGTGACCTGCGCAAGCGCACCGTGCTCACCCTGGAGGACATGGGCATCCCGGTCGAGTACGCCCAGCACGAGGACGCCCCCTCCCAGCACGAGATCGACCTGCGCTACACCGACGCCCTGACCATCGCCGACACGGTGATGACCGTGCGCCTGGTGGTCAAGGAGATCGCTCAGGAGCGCGGGGTGTACGCCACCTTCATGCCCAAGCCGATATCGGGGGTTCAGGGCTCGGGGATGCACACCCACTTTTCCCTGTTCGAGGGGGACACCAACGCCTTCTATGACCCGGGCGACCACTACGGCCTGTCCAAGGTGGCCAAGGCCTTCATCGCCGGGCTGCTGCACCACGCCCCGGAGATCACCGCGGTCACCAACCAGTGGGTGAACTCCTACAAGCGCCTGGTCAAGGGGTACGAGGCTCCGGTCCACCTCTCCTGGGCGCGCAACAACCGCTCCGCTCTGGTGCGCGTCCCTCCCACCAAGAAGGGCCGACCCGAGTCCACCCGCATCGAGTACCGCGCCCCCGACCCGGCGTGCAACCCCTACCTCGCCTTCGCGGTGGTGCTGGCCGCGGGCATGAAGGGCATCGAGGAGGGCTACCCCCTCCCCGACGAGGCCGCGGCGGACCTGTGGTCGATGACCCCTGAGGAGCTGGCCTCCGAGGGGATCGAGGATCTTCCGGGCAACCTGCACGAGGCCATCGTCTGCATGGAGCGATCCGAGCTGGTGGCCGAGACCCTGGGCGAGCACGTGTTCGAGTGGTTCATACGCAACAAGCGCGACGAGTGGAACGCCTACAAGATGCACGTCAGCCAGTTCGAGCTGGACCGATACCTGCCGCAGCTATAGCTCGGCGCCGAACGCATGGAGCCCCTCCTCGTCTACCCTGACCCGGCGCCGCCGGTCCTCGCCCAGGCCCTGGACCGTGGCAGCTGGGCGTGGAAGGCAGTCGGTTCGCCCGAGCGCGCCGTCTCCGACGAGCCCGACGATGGCTGGGCTGGGGCGGTTATCTGCGCCGAACCCGTGGTCGCGGAGGGAGTGCTCGGGTCAGCCAGTGCCGGCCTGGGCAGTGCCGGGCTGGGCAGTGCTGGCCTGGGCAGCGCGGGGCAGGGCAGTGCCGGGCAGGGCAGTGCCGGGCTGGGAATGATCGGTGGCCCCGAGGGGGCCTTTGCCCTGTGCCGCGCCCTGCGCAAGCGGGACCTCCCCCTGGCGCCCCTGCTGATCCTGGTGAGCCTGGACCAGCTCGGCGACCTGGAGCTGCGCGAGGATCTCTTCGACGACCTCTGCCTGGTCCCGCTCCGCCCTGCCGAGCTGGAGGCCCGGCTCAAGCACCTGTTCTGGCGCACCGGACGGGGCACCCGCCCCGAGCTGGTCGAGCACGGTCCGCTGATCCTCAACCTGGAGACCTACCAGGCAGCGGTGGACGGCCGCCCCCTCGACCTCACCTACATGGAGTACGAGCTCCTGCGATTCCTCGCCACCCACCCCGGCAAGGTCTTCACCCGCGAGACCCTGCTCAGCCGGGTCTGGGGATACGAGTACTACGGCGGCGCCCGGACCGTGGACGTCCACATCCGGCGCCTCCGGGCCAAGCTGGGGGACCAGCACGCCGGACTGATCTGCACCGTCCGCTCAGTGGGCTACCGTCTCGGCCAGGTTCGCTGGCCGTAGGTCTCTTGGTAAAATTTGCCCGGTGGTTCCTCCCCGCCGTGCCCACTCCCGCCTAGCGCGCCCTGCCGCTCAGACCAGCGCGGGCGACAGGCCGAACTTTGGTAGTTTCGGGACCAAAACCGTCCCGAAACTACCAAAGTTCACCGCGACAAGACCAGCGCGGGCGACTCACCTCGGCGGTTCCCCGCCGGGCAGCTGCGCTCAGACCAGCGCGGGCGACTCACCTCGGCGGTTCCCCGCCGCCCAGCGGAGCGTACGCCCACGCCTCCACCTCCACCAGTGCCCCGAGCGGCAGCTCGCTCACCGCCACCGCGGAGCGCGCCGGCCGGTGGCCCCCGAAGGCCTCGGCGTAGGCCTGGTTCATCGCCGCGTAGTCACTCATGTGGACCAGGAACACGGTGGTCTTGACCACTGCGGTAAGTGCGACCCCCTGGCTGGCGAGGATCGCGGCCAAATTGGCGACGGCCTGGGTCACCTGCGGCACCAGCCCCGGTACCAGCTGGCCGTCCCGCAGGCCCAGCTGGCCCGAGGTGACCAGCCAATCGCCCCCGCGGGCACCAGCGGAGTAAGGCCCTACTGGGGTGCTCAGCTGAACGAGGAGCCGCAGCCGCAGGTCTTGGTGGCGACCGGGTTGGTGATGTGGAACCCTGCACCCTGCAACGTGTCCTTGTAGTCCAGGCTGGCCCCGTTGAGCAGATCTGCGCTGGTCGAGTCGACTAGGACCTTGACCCCGCCGTAGGTGCGCACGATGTCATCCTCGCCGACCTCGGAGTCAAAGTACATGTCGTAGCTGTAGCCCGAGCATCCGCCCGGCTTGACTGCCACCCGCAGGCCCATCTCGGGGTTGCCCTCCAGGGCCAGCAGCTCGGCCACCTTGGCGACCGCGGTCTCGGTGAGTGTCACCGGGCCGGAACGCTTGCCGATCTTGACCGGTGCGATTGTGCTCACGATTGCCTCCTCAGTGTGATCCCTTAGGACCTGGGGTCCTCACCGGTACAATCTACACGGTGGCTCACTCATTGACCGACGAGGACCTTCGCTCCGCGCTGCGCGGGGTGGTTGACCCCGAGCTGGGCGACAACATAGTGGACCTGGGGATGGTCCGGGGGGTCTCGGTAAGCAGCGCCGGCGCAGTGACAGTCAGCGTTGCTCTTACCATTGCCGGGTGCCCGTTGCGGGCTCAGCTTCGCCGGGACGTCGAGGCCCGGGTGTCTTCGCTACCCGGGGTGGCCTCAGTGGAGGTCCTCATGGGGGAGATGACCGCCACCGAGCGCTCGGCGGTGATGGAGCGCGCCCGGTGGAAGGCCCGGGAGGACTCGGCGGTGGCCGGCTCGCTCCCTCCCTCAGCGAGGGTGGTGGCGATCGCTTCCGGGAAGGGCGGGGTGGGCAAATCCTCCGTGAGCGTGAACCTGGCGGTCGCCCTGGCCCAGCGCGGCTACGCCGTGGGCCTGCTGGACGCCGATATCTGGGGCTTTTCGGTGCCCCGGATGCTGGGGGTCCGGGGCCGCCTGTCGGCGGAGGGGACCGCCGAGGCGTGGTCGATCGTGCCTCATACCCTTGGGTTCGGCCCCGGCCGCCTGGAGGTGGTCTCGATGGGGCTGCTGGCCGAGTCGGAGGACGCGGCGATCATGTGGCGCGGCCTGATGCTCAACCGAGCGGTGCAGCACTTCGTCGAGAACGTCGCCTGGGGCGAGTTGGACTATCTGCTGGTGGACATGCCGCCCGGGACGGGGGATGTGCAGATGGGCTTGGCTCGGATGCTCCCGCGGACCGAGGTGCTCATCGTCACCACCCCGCCCGTCGCCGCGGCCAGGGTGGCGGCCAGGGTGGCGGACATGGCGCGCAAGGGCTGGCTGCGGGTGGCGGGAGTGATCGAGAACATGTCCGGCTTCACCTGCGAGCACGGGGTGACCTACGAGCTGTTCGGATCCGGTGGTGGCCAGAGCCTGGCCGACGACATCGGCGCACCCTTGCTCGGCTCGGTACCCTTCGACCCGTCGGTGGCGGCCGGGGGGGATGCCGGGCGCCCTGCTGTGCTTGGGGATGGACCGGTTGCCGATGCCTTTGCCTCGATAGTGGACCGTATCCTCTCCGAGGCCATTCCCCCCTTTGAGGTGGGCGCGGAGGAGATGAGCGGTTGCACGGCCAGGATGCTCGACGCCATGGAGGCCGCCGCCGGGGCGCTTCCCGCCAGCTGAGCCCACCGCGCCCGGGCAAATCCGGGGATGCCTGTTTCGGCGTCTGGTTGGATCAGCTCGGGGTGTTGGCCCCTCCGTCGGGACCGGCCACCAAGGGATGGACCTGGAGGTAGCAAAGCGGGAACGGTGCGGTCAGCCTGACCGGGGGAGATCCGCCATTGAGGCTGACTTCCAGGTACTTGTAGTCAGGGCAAGGGCCGAGAGACGGAACTGGTCCGTCAATGCCTTCGACCAATGCCGAGGCCACCTCGCCCTGGGACAGGTAGACCGAAGTCCCGGACCCGCCAGGTTGTAGTCCGCCGAGGTAACCCGCAGGTGTATCGGCTGCGGCGAAGACCACGGCTCCGTCCGCAGCGAGCCCCTTCACCATCGGGTAGCCGCCCACGGAACACAAGGAGCCCGGGTTGGCGAAGACCAGGTTGAAGCCCTCATGGCTCAGGCCACCGGACACGTTCTCGCGGATCGTCACGCTTGTCCCACAGAGTGGCGGGTCGGCGTGGATTCCCAGGGTCTGATCGCCAGTGCTGCAAGCCGACAGTCCCAGGGCGGCGGCGGCGGAGGGCAGTGCCAGAAGATCCAGCGCGAGTTTGGGCCTCATGGTCCATCAGACCCCTCAGCGGGCCAGTTGGTTCCCAGGACTATCCGCCAGCGTCGGGCCGCCGCAGCCGAGACTGCCCGGGCTGGCCGGGCAACCGACGACCTCAACCGGCTCACCAATGGGTTAGTTAGGTGCCTCGGTCGAGCTTCGCCAGCCGAACTGAGGAGCGCTACCCGCCTGGGGGACGGGTAGCGCCTG
>JBOGGT010000157.1:0-4142 GCA_050744225.1 Acidimicrobiales bacterium
ATCGCCAGCGCTCATCGAGCCTCAAGCGCAACGCCCGTCCTCCCCGACAGATCCTCGCTGCCATGTGCAAGATCTTGTAACGAAACGTGTCGATCTCGCATCGCGCCAGGCCGGGATCATCGGCAAACCCAGCGGCGTGAGGTGGTGAGACAATGTCTGGGCTGGCCTGGGGCGGTGATTCATGTTTTAGAACCTACCCCGCCAAGGTTTTCCGTAGTCCCGGCGCGACTCTTGGCCGACCTGTCCCGGTGTCGTTCGTACCGGCCAGCGCCTAACCTCTGGCTCCGATGCCCCTGTAGCTCAGCCGGACAGAGCAGCTGCCTTCTAAGCAGCGGGCCGCAGGTTCGAATCCTGCCGGGGGCACCCCTATCTAGCAGGGTGACCCAGCCTGAGCATCTTCGGGCATCGGGCTGTCCAAAAGAGCTGCCCACTAATGCGGCCCAGGTTGAAAGAAGCAAGAAGAACTTTGGCAGGGATCGCCACACCTAGAGTCCGGGTCTGGTTGTCCGGCGGGCGAGCTGGCGTGCGGCAGTGGTGAGGCGCTTCACTGTCTCTTGGTCGGGGCCGGTGACAGTTGAGATGGCCGTGTCCGTGCAGCGCCGCGTAGCCGGTGGCGCCTACCCAAGCTCATTGCCAGCCAGCGCGGTGGAGTCCTCTGACCCTACCGGGGGACGATTGTGATTGCGCAACGCATTGTCGGCGCGTGGCCGAGCCGGAGGTCTGCGGTGAGCAGGTTGCATCCCAGCAGCTCAGCGAGCGCAACGTATGAGGCATCGTAAGCCGAGAGGTTGTGCCGGAGTTCCCAGATCCGCTCCAGCATGCCAAAAGTGGGGTATCGGCTCATTCCCAATCGTCGTAGAACCTCCAGCGCTGCCCAACCATCACGCGCGTCCAGTTGCCGTGCGGCGACCCTGCGACGGACCGCATTGGCAACCTCGGAGTCGATCAGGTGCGGAGCGTGCAGCTGCTCGCTGGCAAGAGCAGCGCGCGCAGGACCATCGTTGAGCAGTGCTGACAGGGCTGCTGAAGCGTCTACCACGATCATCGCTCTTCTCGGCCAGCCTTAATCTCAGTGACGATCGCTTCCGGGTCCACATCGAGGTTGGGGAGGGCTCCCAGCAGCGCTGGATTGTCGGCGCGACGGGAGACCTCGGCCAGCTCTCTCACTGCGACGGCCCCGACCGATGTCCCAGCAAGTGCGGCGAGACGTTTCAATCGTTCGATGAGCTCGTCCGGAACGTTGCGCAGGTAGAGGGTTCTCATGGTGCGCGATGCTAGCAAGCTTGTTGCAATGTGCGATTGGGCTCGCGCTGGGCCGGACGGCCCCCCCCGGGTCAAGGGCCTGTCTCCGCGGTTTCGGACGCCGGCTTCGGGGGCCGGCCGCGGCGAGGTAGCTCGCCAGCCATTACCCCCCGGCCTGCGTCTCTCAGCGCCCCCCGGAGGAGGAACTCGATCCACCAGCAGGTTGGAAACCATGGCCGCCTTGCGTTCCTCGTCGAGCTCGACGGGCTTCGGCAACCTGCACACCCGCGGGAGCCACTCGCGCTGCGATCTCCCTGGCCAGCTGGCCGGTGATCTCGTCGGTGTGGTCCCGAAGCGACATTGCATCGGTGCCCCCGTTGTCGTAGGGGTAGGAGTTGGCGACGTGGCGGACGGCGGTCTCGCTCTGGGTGTTGACGAATGCCACGAAGTCGTTTACCGCGTAGAGGGCGCGGGCACTGTCGCGCACCTGCCAGACCACCACCGCCGCCATCTCGATCGGGTTGCCCTCGGAGTCGTTGACCTTGACCGTCGCGCTCTCGTGGTTGCGGATACGCACCGATACCTCGCGCCGGCGAGCGAACGGATTGACCACGCGCAGCCCGGAGGTGTCCTACTCCGGGATCTGGGTGGTAAGACAGAACGGATGGCCGGCCGGGTCGAGCAACACGCGCCATTTGTCCGGCGACGGTTGTTCGTCGGGTCGCCTCGCCCCCAGCCGGAGCGCCTCCGCCTCGGCTTGGTCCAGGTCGTCGACCGCAAGGTCGAGGTGCATCTGTTTCGGGTTGCTAGCGCCGGGCCAAGAAGGCGCCCGGTAGTCATCCACCCGCACTGCCGCCAGCCAGCCTCGGTCTGTCTTGACCGCGACGAAGGTCTCGCTCGTGAAGGCGACCTCACCACCGAGCAGGTCGGCCCAGAAAGCAGCGAGGGGGCCAGGTTCGGCGCAGTCCAGAGCGATGGATCCCAAACGAGCGACTGGCATAAGGCGGATCGTACTGTGTCCCGACATGCGCTCGTCAATCGACGGACGGATCTGTCCGCTGACACTCAGGTTTAAGTGGACGAAGGGTCCTGCACCGACCAGGAATTGCCGTCCGGGTCGCTGAAAAAGACGAATGAGCCGCCCGGGAGTTGCTGGACTTCGCTGACCTCGACGCCTCGCTCGACGAGCTCGGCGCGGGCGGCGTTGATGTCTGCAACGACGAGCTGAAGACCGTGCACGGAGCCCGGCGCGGTGTCGACTATCCCGGTTCCGATGACGATCGAGCACGCCGATCCGGGCGGCGTCAGCTGGACGAACCGCAACTCGTCGCTGACCTTGTGGTCGTGATCGGCGCCAAATCCGGCCTTCTGGGTGTAGAAGTCCTTCGCCCGGTCCACGTCGGACACAGGGACGGGCACCAGCTCGAGTTTGAAGTCCATGCGCGTGGACCCTATCGGCCCGCCCGCCGACCCCCCTTGCCCCGGCGCATCACTAGGGTCGGCCCGCTTGTTGGAGGGTCGGGATCGCAGGTAGGTCGCGTGTTCGGATCTGGTGGGCCCGCCGAGCGCGGCTCGGGCCGAACCGGATGAAAGCGGCACGAATGTTGCGTTGGCCTGAGCGCAGCACTCGGTCGGCGCTCCGACTCTGCGGACCTCGGCGCTGAGGGTGAGGGTGCCGTCCGCTTCCACGCCGCGCAGCCGGCCGAGAACCTCATGCGCCACCTCGACGCGCACCGGTTGGAGGAAGGTGGTGGCGGTCTGGCTGGTGAGCGCCCAGGTGTGGGCCAGCGCGATGCAAGCCCAGGCCATCGCCTCGTCCATCACCGCCAGCACGATCCCACCGTGCACGTAGCTGGGCGCCCCGGAAAAGGCGCTGCCCAAGGAGAAGGTGGCCCGGACCAGGCTCGCCTCGTCGTCGTGGAAGAACGCGATCTGTAGCCCCGAGGGGTTGGTCTCCTCGCAAACGAAGCAGTTCGAGACGAACCCCCAGCCTGCGTTGTCAAGCCTGTGCTGGGTCACCAATCGACACGCTATCGCAGGAAGTGCGACCCGGCCGGCGCCCAGTCGGCTAAGCTGGAGAGCGACGGACCGGACACGGCGGGCGACACGCCCTCCGGACGGTGCCGGATGTTCAGACTGACGGGGGAAATTGCCCACACGCCATGTCGTCGTAGACGGCTCAAATATTGCAACCGAGGGGCGTTCGCTCCCCAGCTTGGCCCAGTTGGATACAGCAGTTCAGGAGTTCTTGAGGGAGTTCCCGGACAGCCAGATCACGGTCGTGGTGGATGCCACCTTCGGTCACCGGATCGACGAGTCCGAACGGGGGATGCTGGACGAGGCTGAGGCTCACGGAGAGCTCGTGTCGCCACCTGCCGGTGCCATCGGGAGGGGGGACGCTTTCTTGCTCCTCATCGCCGAGCGGACCGGGGCCACGGTCTTCTCCAACGATTCGTTCCAGGAGTTCCACGGCGAGCACGAGTGGCTCTTTGACAAGGGGCGCCTCATCGGGGGCAAGCCGGTCCCGGGCGTCGGCTGGATCTTTACCCCTCGCACGCCGGTGCGCGGCCCCAAGAGCCGGGAAGCGGTCAAGGACGCCAGGCGCAACCAGGTGCGGATCGGCTCGCCGGAGGCCTCGCGGCCGATGCCGGTGCCCAAGGCTCCCCCGCCGGGCTGGTCCCCGAACGGCGAGCAGGCTCCCGCGGGCCCCGCCCGGCAGGTTGCTGCGGGCTTGGCGAAGACCCGGGTCGATCCCAAGGTCCGCAAGGCCATAGAGGCGGCAACCAGGGAGGTGGAGTCGCCAGATTCGACCTCGGCACGCCGGCGCCGGCGCCGCCGCGGGGCTGGGCCGCCGCCCCAGGCGGTGAACGACCCGCTGGCCTTCATTACTTTCATCGCAG
>JBOGGT010000158.1:0-12181 GCA_050744225.1 Acidimicrobiales bacterium
GTTGGGGCGGGCGCGGAGGCGGCGGGCGGGGGCGTGGCGGCAGACGGGGGCGTGGTCCCGGCAGACCCTCCGGTCTTGGCGGAGGGACCACCGATCGCGGAGTCGGCGCCGTTGCGCGCCGCTCCCATTCCCGACCGCAGCGCGCTACGCCGTGCTCGATCGGCCTGAGGGGCCTCGATGCTCGATGAGTGGCTCCTCACGCCGATACCCAGCGAAAGGCAGAGGTCCAGCGCCTCCTTGTTGCTCACCCCAAGCTCTTTTGCCAGCTCGTACACTCGGATATTCTTTGCCAACTGCTGTTTCAGTCCTCTCGACATGTGTGTGCGGTGCGGCGCACCGACTGATCATCCTCCCACAAACTCAAATACCAGCTAGCACCCTTCGCAGGTGGGCGATGGCTGAAGGCTCCACCGGTCCCCGCAGCGACCGGGAGAACGCTGACCTGCGCTCGGCCAGGTCCACACAGGTCGGAGAACCCGCACAGAGCCACGCTCCCCTTCCGGGCAAGCACCGGCCCACCTCCAAGAGGTCGGCCCGGCTTCTGACGATTCGCACCAGCTCGGCGCAAGGTGCGACCCTACGACAGCCTATACAGGTGCGCCACGGGCCTATGCCGGACCCTCCTGGGTCGCATCGGCTGGGTCGCCGTCCGGCGGGGCATCGCCACCACCCAGCGACCACTCCTCGGCCGAGACCGCCTGGCCGCCTTCAGCGGGCTGCCAGATCATGTTTCCGGACTCGTCCTGGACCCATTCGCCTTCCGCCCAGTCCCCGCCGGCAAAGGCCTCCTCCTCGGCCTCCTCCTCCACCAGCTGGGACTCGCTCTTGATGTCGATGCGCCACCCGGTGAGCCGGGCAGCGAGGCGGGCGTTCTGGCCCTCCTTGCCAATCGCCAGTGAAAGCTGGAAATCGTGCACGATGACCGTGGCGGTGCCGGTCTCGTCGTCCAGGCGAACCTCCTTGACCCTGGCTGGCTGCAAGGCCCGCTGCACGAACTCGGCGGGGTCGTCGGAGAAGGGGACGATGTCCACCTTCTCCCCCCGGAGCTCATTGGTCACCATGCGCACCCGAGCCCCCCGCGCCCCAACGCAGGCTCCCACCGGATCCACGTTCGAGTCGTTCGACCACACCGCGATCTTGGTGCGGTGCCCGGGCTCCCGGGCGGCGGCCTTGATCTCGACCACCCCGGTGCCGATCTCGGGGACCTCCAGCTCGAAGAGGCGCTTGATCAACCCGGGATGGGTCCGGCTCACCACGATCTGGGGACCCTTGGGGGTCCGGCGGACCTCGACGATGTATGCCTTCAGCCGCGCCCCGTGCTCGTATCGCTCGTATGGGACCTGCTCGGCCTGGGGCAGGAGCGCCTCCACCTTGCCCAGGTCCAGCAGCGTGTAGCGGTTGTCGCTCTGCTGGATGATCCCGGTCACGATGTCGCCCTCGCGCCCGGCGTACTCCTCGTACTTGAGGTCACGCTCGGCCTCCCGGATCCGCTGGAGGATGACCTGCTTGGCGGTCTGGGCGGCGATGCGCCCGAAGTCTTTGGGGGTGTCGTCCCACTCCCGGACGACGTTGCCGTCGGAGTCCAGCTCCTGACCGTAGACCTTGATCTCCCCTGTCTCGGGGTCGATGGTCACCACCGCCTCCTCGGCGGCGGAGGGCAGGCGCTTGTAGGCGGCTACCAGGGCGTTGGCCAGGGCGTCCAGCAGGGTCTCGACCGACAGGCCCTTGTCCTTGGCAATCTGGCCGAGCGCGTCCAGGAAGTCGAAGTTCTTGTTCATCATGATTTGGCAGCGCTCCGCATCTGTGGCTTGGGCCCTTTTGAATAATTGGGCCCCCATTCGAACACGGTCCGCGCCCGCTCGACGTCGGCGTATGCCAGTTGACGGGACCCGCCGTTCCCTGTGTCAACCGTGATCCCGGCTTCATCCGCGCCGAGGAGCGTGCCGACCAGGCGCCGCTCGCCCGGTACCTTCGGCCGAGTCTTGACGCTCACCGGCGCCCCCACCTGACCGGCGAAGTGCGCCGGCGTGCGCAGGGGCCGCTCCAGTCCGGGGCTGGAAACCTCCAGGGTGTAGTGCTGCGGGATCGGGTCGGCCGCGTCGAGCGCTGCGGAGATGATCCGGTTGGCCTCGGTCAAGGTAGCGACGTCCACCCCGCCGGGGCGCTCGATCAGGACCCTCACCAATCCGGGCTTGACCTCGATGTCGTAAACTTCAAGCCCGGATGCTGTGGTCCCCTCGCCAAGGGCGCGCCGGACCAGCTCCTCGACAGTCGTCGTCACGGACACCGGCACCTCCCTTCCTTGAGGACATGGACACAGACAAAAGCGTGGGCAGTCCGCCCACGCTTCACTGCGACCTCTCTTTGTAGTAACGAACGGCTCAGTGAGTATACAGCCGGGGAGCACACTCGGGCGCGGGTCGGGGGCGGGCACGGCGCCTGCGGAGCGCCGAGCAGATTAACCAAGGTTTTGGTCGGGGCCCTCCAGGCGCTTGCGGATCAGCTCGATTCGCTGACCCGCAGCGTTGGGGTCGCTGTCCTGCTCACCGAGCAACGCCCGGCGGTCCGCATCGGCCTCTTCGGCAGCGCCCGCCTCGGCCGCGGCCATGCGGGCCTCGACGCCTTCGGCCACGATCCGCTCAGCCTCGGTGACCAGGGCTTCGAGCATCTGGTCCTCCGGGACCACCCGGATGATCTTGCCCTTTATGAACAGGTGGCCCTTGTGCTTGCCCGCGGCGATGCCCAGGTCGGCCTCCCTGGCCTCGCCGGGGCCGTTCACCACGCAGCCCATCACCGCCACCTGGATGGCCAGCTTGCGGTCCTCCAGGACCTCCTGGACCTTGTTTGCCAGGGCGATCACGTCGATGTCGGCCCGCCCGCAGGAGGGGCAGGCGATCAGGTCGAGCCCCCTGCGCTCCCGCAGCCCCATGGCCTCCAGCAGCTGGCGGCCCGCCTTGGCCTCCTCGACCGGGTCGGCGGTGAGCGAGTAGCGGATGGTGTCACCGATGCCTTCGGCGAGCAGGGTGGCGATGCCCGCGGTGGCCTTGACCAGGCCGGCAGGGGGAGGTCCCGCCTCGGTCACCCCCAGGTGGAGGGGGTAGTCCACCACCTCGGAGAGCTGGCGGTAGGCCTCGATCATCAAGGGCGGGCTGGAGGCCTTGACCGAGATCTTGACGTCGTTGAAGTCCACCTCGCGGAAGTAGGCCAGCTCCATCAGGGCGGACTCGACCAGGGCCTCGGGGGTGGCACCACCGTGCTTGCGGTACAGGTCGGGGTGCAGGGAGCCAGCGTTCACCCCGATGCGGATGGGCACGCCGCGGTCGCGCGCCTCTGAGGCGACCAGGCGGATCTCGTCGGGCTTGCGCAGGTTGCCAGGGTTGAGGCGCAGGCAGGAGACCCCGGCCTCCAGCGCGGCCAGCGCCATCTCCACGTGGAAGTGGATGTCGGCCACGATGGGCACCGGTGAGCGGGGTACGATCTGGGCGAGGCCCACCGCAGCCGCCGCCTCGTTGCAGGTGCAGCGCACTATGTCGGCTCCCGCCCCGGCCAGGGCATAGATCTGGGCCAGGGTCCCGTCCACGTCGGCGGTCTTGGTGGTGGTCATCGACTGGACGCTGATCGGCGCTCCCCCGCCGACGGCGACCTTGCCGACCATGATCTGACGGGTTGAACGACGCTTGGCCGCCAGGACTGCTTCGCGGGTCACCTGGTCATCACCTCCACTGGCCAGCCTACTGGAACAGGTTGGGCAGGGGGTGGGCGATGTCCAGGTAGAAGGCGCTGGCCCCGAGCACGATCAGGAACAAAAACATGGCATAGGTGAGCGGGAGCAGCTTGGCCACGTCCGCGTGGTAGTGACGGCCCCGCCAGGACCGCAGCCGTTCGTAGACCGCGATGACCACGTGGCCCCCGTCGAGCGGGAGCAGGGGGAACATATTCGCCAGGCCGATGAAGATGTTGATGTCCACCAGCACCAACAACAGGTCCCCGGTGCCTGCGTGAGCGGCCTGGGCGGCGATGCGGGTGGCCCCGATCAACGACACGATCCGTCCCGAGTCCTTGGTGGCCGCCGCTGCGGACTTGGGGGTCTTGGTCGTCCCCACCACCTGGCCCACGTAGCTGGCTAACCCGTGAGCCGAGAAGACATCGCCGATCCCGATCACGCTGGTGCTGGTGACATACCAGAACTGCCTGCCGGCCTGGGAGATGGCCGAGATTGGGTTGGAGCGCACCGCCGGCGGACCCATCTGGACCCCCGTCTCCACCCCGATCACTCCCTCTGAGCCCGGCTTGGGAGCCACCACGCCGGGGGTCGGCTTGATCGTGAGGCGGGAGGCCGGCTCCGGGGTGACGTGCAGGGTCAGGTCGTGGCCACCTCGGTTTACCACCACCGCCAGGGGCACCCCGGCGTGCGCTTGGATGTAGGAGTCCAGCGCATCCTGGCTGGTGACCTTGTTGCCGTCGACCGAGATGAGCTGGTCGCCGGCCCTGAATCCCGCCACCTGCGCCGGGCTCTTGCCGTGCGCCTGGCCCGACAGCGCAGCGACGACCACCTGTGGCGTGTTGTCGGTTCCCACCAGGGCGAAGATGGACCACAGCATCAAGAAGGCCAGCAGGAAGTGCACGGTCGAACCCGCCACCGCGACCGAGAAGCGCCTCCAGAAGGGGGCCTGGCGGTAGGTCCTGGGCTCGTCTGCCTCCGGGACCGCCTCCAGGTTGGTCATGCCGATGATCTTGACGTAGCCGCCTGCGGGTATGGCCTTGATCCCGTACTCGGTCTCCCCCCGGCGCACCGACCACAAGCGGGGGCCGAAACCCAGGAAGTACTCGGTCACTTTCATCCCGGCCCACTTGGCGGTGGCGAAGTGGCCCGCCTCGTGCAGCATGATCATCGCCACTATCGCCAGCACTACGATCAGCAGGGCGGAGTGCCCAGTTACCACCGCAGCTGCGACCAAGGCCCCCACCACCAGGACCAGGCGGACGACCTTGGCCCGCTGGCTGGAGTGGTGCGGACCCCTGGGCTGGTCCGCGCCGGTGCCAGCGCCGGGCGTCGGCGCTGTGTGGGCCTCGGGGGTCGAGTCCGGCGAGGACCCGGGGGTCGAGTCCGGCGAGGACCCGGGGGGCAGGACCTGCTGGCTCATGCCGCCGCGCTCCACGCGTCAACCGCCAGCGCCGCCCGGCGCCTGGCGTCGGCGTCTACCGCCAGGACGTCCTCGACGCAGCGCAGAGCCACCGCCTCGTAGCCCTCCAGGGTCTCGGCGACCACCTCGGCAATACCACCCCAGGCCAGCCGGTGATCCAGGAAGGCCGCCACCGCAACCTCGTTCGCCGCGCTCAGGCAAGCGGGCGCGCCCCCTCCCTGCCTGCCGGCCGCAAAAGCCAGGCCCAGGCAGGCGAACGCCTCGGTGTCGGGCAGGGCAAAGTCGAGCCGGGCAAAGTTGGACCAGTCGATGGCACCAAAGGCGTAGTCCAGGCGTTGGGGATACGCCAGGGCGTAGCCGATGGGCAGGCGCATGTCTGGGTTGGAGAGCTGTGCGATGGTCGCCCCGTCGGCAAAGCTGACCATGGAGTGAACCACCGACTGGGGGTGGACCACGACCTCGATCTGGTCGTAACCCACACCGAACAGCGCGTGGGCCTCGATCACCTCCAGGCCCTTGTTCATCAGGGTCGACGAGTCCACGGTGATCTTGGGTCCCATGCTCCAGGTGGGATGGCGCAAAGCGTCCTCCACCTTTACCGCGGCCAGCTCGGCCTTGGTGCGCCCCCGGAATGGACCGCCGCTGGCGGTCAGAACCAGCTGGCGGACCTCGCTGGCCCGGCCCGAACGGAGACACTGATGGATGGCGCAGTGCTCGGAGTCGACCGGCACAATCTCCGCACCGGGCGTCGCGCGTGCTGCCTGGACCACGGGTGCTGCGGCAATCAGCGACTCCTTGTTTGCCAGGGCGAGGCGGCGCCCGGCCCGTAGGGCAGCCAGGGTCACGCCCAGCCCGGCGAAGCCGACCACCCCGTTGAGGGCGACTTCCGCCACCGACGCTATGTGGGCGAGTGCTTCTGGTCCGGCGAGCACCTCCACCCCGGCGGGCACCTTTGACGCCAGCTCACCGGCCCGGCTGGAGTCGGCGATGGCCACCATCTCGGGGCGCAGCTCGTGCGCCTGGGCCGCGAGGCGCTCGACCGAGCTGCGCGCTCCGATGGCGATCACCCGGTAGTCGGTGGGCCGCGCCCGGATGACATCGACCGCCTGAGTTCCGATCGACCCGGTGGAGCCGACCAGGGCCACCGTCCTGGCCTGGACGCTCACCCGACTCCGATTCCCAGGACCCGCACGAAGTAGAACGTAGCCGGCATCACAAACAAAAGGGCGTCAAGGCGATCCAGTACCCCACCGTGTCCAGGCAGGATCGAGCCCATGTCCTTTATCCTCAGGTCTCGCTTGACCACCGACTCACACAGGTCCCCGAGCGGTGCCAGCACGCAGACAATCAGGGCCAACCCCAATGCGTCGGCGGTATCCCAGGGGTGGATCCGGCCAACGACCAGGGCGGTGACAACCAGGCACGTCACGATCCCGCCTAACATGCCCTCCCAGGTCTTGTTGGGGCTGGCGGACGGGGCCAACGGGTGCCTTCCCATGCTCGCCCCCGCCACCAGCGCGCCCACATCGTAGGCCACCGTCGCTATCACCGCCCCCAGGAAAAAAGCCTCGCCGTGGCGGTTGGGGAACAGGGCAGGGCTGACGAGCAGGGTCGCGAACGAGCCGAGCAGCCCCACCCATAAAAATCCGAGCACGGTGGCGGCCAGGTTGGCGGTGGGACGTTCACGCTCCACACCCAACAGGTACCAGAGCAGTGACGAAGCCATGGTGATGGCTACCACCACCCCGATGGCCGCCTCGCCTTTCAGGTAGACCGCCACCATGAGGCACACTGTCGCCACCAGTCCCAGCAGGGTCGCAGGCTTGTAACCAGCACGGCGGAGCACCCCGAACAGCTCGGCTGCAGCCATGGTGACCAGGAGCACGATCAGCGCCAGGGCCACAGGAGGACCAGCCTTGAGCGCTAGCAGCAAGAGGACCCCGACCCCAACACCGGTAACCGTCCTGACCAGTGCACTGGATCCAGGGCGATGCGACCCTGGAGTTAGGCCAGGTCCGCCGGGACCGTAAGCCAGCGAATCGGAGCCCTCCAGCCCCGGGGCTCCGCCGAGTCCGCCGTCCGCGCCGAGTCCGCCGTCCGCGCCGAGTCCGCCGTCCGCGCCGAGTCCGCCGTCCGCGCCGAGTCCGCCGTCCGCGCCGAACCCAGGACCCCGCAAACCCGCTGGGGACGATGTCCGTCCCCTGTCCCGGCTCGAAATCCGGGAACGCGGGCCGACGGCCCCGATTCCGGCCATCGCCCCGCCGGCCCTCCCACCGACGCGGGCCATCCCACCGACGCCGGCCATCCCGCCCTCGTCCTGGAAACGCTCGTCGTGTGACCCAGGGTTGCCGGACTGCGGAAAGCCCGCTGGCTCGAAGCCACCCAGGTCCGGTGGATCCGGCAAACCCGGAGCCCCTCCCGGACCTGACGCATCGAAAGAAAAGATGTCACCTGGGTCCGCTCTTTGCTCGTCAAGGGCCCCCAGAGCCTCACCTCCGCTGCCGAGCGGCGAATAGTCCAAGTCATCCCAATCGGTGCCCCGATCCCGCCAGGCCATCGCGGGTGAACCGTCGCTCGTGCGGCCTCGGCGGGCAGAGACTGTCCCCCCAGCCCTGGGCGTGGGGCGGATCAGCGGGACCTCCCCGGTCGGTGGGTCAGCCCAGTGGGGCAACTCCACTCCTCCGGAGGGGCGCGCCTCGGACTGCGGCTCGGCGAGGTCACCATAGCCGGGGATCGGGAATCGAAGCGGACGACCCGCACGTGTGCCGTCCTCATCTGAACCAGAGGCTCCCCGACCGGGCGCATGCGCACCGGGCGCCTCCCAATCCGCCGCGTCCGCACCCGCCGCGTCCGCACCCGCCGCGTCCGCACCCGCCGGCCGCCTGCCGGCCTCTCTGCGCGCCGGTCCCCTGAATCCCTCGTCGGTGCCCTCGTGCTCTTCCATCTTGCCTCCCTGGGTGGGAATCGCCCACCTGATTCGAAGAGGTGACCAGCTCAGATTTCGAGCAGGTCCTGCTCCTTCCGGCTCAACACCCGGTCGATCTCGCTCACGTACTCGTGAGTGAGCTTGTCCAGGTCCTTGCCGGCACGTTCCAGCTCGTCCGCGGTGATCTCTCCCTCTCGCTCCAGTCCGTCGAGCTCATGCCGAACGCTTCGCCTTACATTTCGAACCGCCACCCGGGCCTCCTCCGCCTTGGCCCGAGCGAGGCGAACCATATCCTTGCGCCGCTCGGTGGTGAGAGGCGGAAAGGCCAGCCGGATCACCTGCCCGTCGTCCGAAGGGGTGATTCCCAGGTCTGACTGCTGGATCGCCTTCCCGATCGCCTTGATCGAGGACTTATCGTACGGGTTGATCACCAACAACCGTGCCTCCGGGACGGTGAACCCAGCCAACTGCTGGAGCGGGATCTCGGAACCGTATACCCCCACCTTTATCTTTTCAACCAGAGCCGGAGCTGCTCTGCCAGTCCGGATTGACCCCAGCTCGGCCGATGCGTGCTCGACCGCCTTTGCCATGCGCTCCCGGGTTTCGTCAAGCGCCACTCCGACGAGCGAGTCATCCATCACCCCACCAGCGTACCTATCGACTCGCCAGCCAGGGCGCGGCGGATGTTGCCCGGCTTCATCAGGTCAAAGACCAGCAGCGTAAGCACGTTGTCCTTACAGAACGTCACCGCGGTCATGTCCATGACCCTCAGGTCCCTTGCGACTATTTCCATGTAGCTGATCTCGTCGAATCGGGTCGCGCTCTGGTCGAGGAGCGGGTCGGCGGAGTAGACGCCGTCTACCCCGGAGTGGGTACCTTTGAGGACCGCACCGGCTCCGATCTCCGCCGCCCGCAGCGCGGCGGCAGTGTCAGTGGTGAAGTAGGGGCTACCCATCCCAGCGGCGAACACCACCACCCGACCCTTCTCCAGGTGCCGGATCGCCCGGCGCCGGATGTATGGCTCAGCCACCTCGGCCATGTTGATGGCCGACTGGACTCTTGTCGGCTGCCCCTGGCGCTCCAGTGCATCCTGGAGGGCCAGGGCGTTGATGACCGTGGCCAGCATCCCCATGTGGTCCGAGGTTGCGCGATCAAGGCCCGCGCCTGTCCCGGTCGTGCCCCGCCAGATGTTCCCACCTCCTACGACCACCGCCAGCTCGACGCCCAGCTCCGCTCTGCACTGGGCGATCTCGCTGGCAATCCGCTGGACCACTGCGGCGTCGATGGTCTCGTCAGAAGCGGAGCTGGCGAGGGCCTCTCCGGACATCTTGAGTACGACCCGCCGCCAGCGGCCCATGTGATTCAGGCCACCGATACCTGGGCAAAGCGGGTGATCCTGGCGTCACCGAGGATCTTGGTGATTGTCTGCTTCTCGTCGCGCACCCAATCCTGCTCGAGCAGGCATCGATCCTTGAACCAGCCGTTCATCCGGCCGTCGACGATCTTGGCCATCGCTGCGGCGGGCTTGCCCTCATTTCGCGCGATGGTCTCGAAAGTGGCCCGCTCCGCGGCGACTTCATCGGGGGGGACCTCGTCGCGGCTCAGGTAGGTAGGCCGGGCAAAAGCTACGTGCACTGCGATATCGTGGGCCAGCGACTGCGTACCCCCGGACAGCTCGACCAGGACTCCGTTAACCCCCCTGTCGCTCTGGACGTGGAGGTAGCCGTCCACCACCGACCCGTCGGCCGGCTGGAAGAAGACCACCCTGCCAAGGGTGATGTTCTCCTTGAGGCTGATCGCCAGAGCCTCGACATCGGAGTTGCGCTCAGCGGCGGCATCGGCACCCTTGGCAACAACCAAGCTGGCCAGATCTTGCACCAGGCCGACGAACTCAGGTGACTTGGCCACAAAATCAGTCTCGCAGCGAAGCTCGACCAGTGCTCCGGCACCGTCTACCACCATCGCAACCGCTCCCTGGCCGGCCTGGCGCTCGGAGCGCTTGACGACTGCTGACTTGCCCCGCTCGCGGAGCAGCTTGCTGGCGGCGTTGACGTCGCCTTCGGTCTCCTCCAGGGCACGCTTGCAGTCGAGCATTCCGGCGCCGGTCAACTGGCGAAGGCTCTGAACATCTTTAGCGGTGAAACTGTTTGCCATATCTCCTCACGTCTCTGACTGAACTGGTCCGGCGTTGTCTTTCAAGTCTGCGCCCGGCGCGGCGAGCTCGGGCGCAGGCTCGGCGGCGGGCTCGGGTGCAGGCTCGGCGGCGGGCTCGGCGGCGGGCTCGGCGGCGGGGCGGAGCCCTGGCGGCGCGGGTACCCGGTGCATCAAATGGCCGGTATCGAGCCTCCGCGGAGAGTCCCGACCCGGATCTGGGTGGTGTCCCCCCGAGTGGTGGGAATTGAGTCCGGCTCTCGCTGGTGCAGACGGCACACAGCAGGGAGCCACCGGTGTGATTCTCAACGTGTTCCGACCAAGGATCACGAGGAGACACCGATGGCCCTTCCACAGTCTGCCCTGTCCGAGCTGCTCGAGGCAGTCCGCGCCGGGGGCGATACCGACGTCCTGCGCGACGCGATGCGCCTGGTCCTCCAGGAGCTGATCGAGCTCGAGGCCAGCCAGGCGATCGGCGCCGGGCGCTATGAGCGGACCGACGAGCGGATCACCCACCGCAACGGCAGCCGCAGCCGGCTGTTGAGCACCAAGGCCGGCGACGTCGAGCTGCGCATCCCCAAGTTCCGGGCAGGCTCGTTCCTGCCGGCCCTGCTCGAACCGCGGCGGCGGATCGACCGGGCCCTGTGGGCGGTGGTCATGGAGGCCTACGTCCACGGGGTGAGCACGCGCAAGGTCGATGACCTCGTCGCGGCGCTCGGGATCGATGCCGGGATCAGCAAGAGCGAGGTCAGCCGGATCTGCACCGAGCTCGATGGCCTGATGGCGGCCTTCCGGGGTCGCCGCCTGGACCACGTCCGCTTCCCGTACGTCTTTCTCGATGCGACCTACGTCAAGGCCCACGTCGGGGCGTCGGTCGTGTCCAAGGCGATCGTGGTCGCGACCGGGGTGAGCCGGACCGGGGAGCGCGAGGTCCTTGGCCTCGATGTCGGTGACAGCGAGGACGGCGCCTTCTGGACCGAGTTCCTGCGCAGCCTGCGGCGGCGCGGCCTGGCCGGGGTGCGCCTGGTGATCAGCGATGCCCACGAGGGCCTCAAGGGCGCGATCGGTGCCGTCTTCGTCGGTGCGGCCTGGCAGCGCTGCCGGGTCCACTTCCTGCGCAATGTCCTGGCCCGGATTCCCAAGGCCCAGGCCCAGATGGTCCTCGCCGCGATCCGCACGATCTGGGCCCAGCCCGATGCGGCCATGGTCGGCGAGCAGCTCGACGAGATCGCCGACAAGCTCGAGCGGCGCTTCCCGGTCGTGGCCGCGATGCTGACCGACGCGAAGGCCGACATCACCGCCTTTGCGGCCTTCCCGTTCAGCCACTGGCACAAGATCTGGTCGACCAATCCCCTCGAACGGGTCAACAAGGAGATCAAGCGGCGGACCGACGTGGTGGGCATCTTCCCCAACGAGGCCGCCGTCGTGCGCCTCGCCGGGGCGGTCCTGCTCGAGGTCCACGACGAGTGGGCGATCGCCGAGCGGCGCTACCTCTCGCAGGCCTCGATGGCCCTCCTTGACCACCCCATCGATGATGGTCTGCCAAAGGAGGTGGGACGAGCGACGACGGCTCTACTGGCGTCCTGAAGCGACGGCACCGACAACCGCGCTGAGGATCACGACCGATCGCTCAATTTCCACCACTCCACGGGACACGACCCTCCAAGGGGTCTTCAGGGCCCGGCCGGAGCCTCGGTTAGCCGCAATGGGCTAATTCCGAGCACTGAGAGCCCGAAACGCGGCGATCCGAGGGTCGGAAGGCGCGGTTTGTCGCTCTGTGTGCAACAAACGTCGTGGGGCCTACCGGGTGCCGAGTACGCCTCGGAACACGAGCACAGCTCCGAACCTCAAGCACCCCCGAGCACGATTGCCCCGATTTGGAGTCGGTCTGTATACTGGCCGCGCCGGAGCCGCCACCTCGGTCGTCGCCTCGTTCCGATCAACCGGCAGTGGCCAGGCA